>JAQCDI010000071.1 GCA_027620595.1 Bacteroidota bacterium
GACCGCGTCCGGAACAGCTTCCTACCGGTCTCGATCCCGCAGCGCCCGCTGCTCTTCGGGTGTCAGGGGCCCCGGCGGAGGCAAGGTGAGCCGCATGCCCGGAAGCAGGAGGTCGGGATCGGCCAGGATCGAGCGGTTGGCCAACCAGAGCCGGACCCAATGCGCGGTGGAGCCCTCATAGTATCTGCGCGCCAGCCGGGAAAGGGTTTCTCCTGCCGTTACCGTGTGTTTCTCTCTCTCATCGAAGGACTCACGGGAGGATGGCGTCACGTCGCCTTCTGGTGCCTCCTCATCCTGGGTTACGGCTTCGTCAACCGGATTCCGACGCACTGTCACAGGCGCCGCCGCCCCCGCCGCAGCACCGATGCGGACGCCGCCCGAACCCACCAGCTGCACCGTTCGCCGCTGCGGGACGATGCGCAGCGTGACCAGGGTGTCGGTGGCGGGTGGGTTGCCATCCTGTTGGAGCCGCAGGCCCTGGACGCCCGCATCGAGGCCGACTTGACGTTCCTTCCTGGTGCCCTGCGCAACGTCATCAAAAATGCCGTGGAGCATGTCCTGGAACACACCGTGGATGCACCGCCGCCGGTTCGGGTTGCCTGCGCCACGGAACCCGCGTCCGTCTCCATCGAGGTGTGGAACGGCGGACCGCCGGTGCCTGATCACCTCCTGGAATCGTTCTTCGACAAGTTCAATTCCACCAAGGCAGCTTCTGGTGGAACGGGGTTGGGCACCACGTTTGCCCGTATCGTGACAGAAGCCCACGGAGGGTCAATCTCCGTGAGCTCCTCGGCAGAAGACGGAACCCGGGTTCGCTTGGTGCTCCCCCGGGTCGTCTCCTGAGGTCTGACCGATCGGGCGCACGGCCCGTAAGGGGTCAGAAGCTGACACTCACCCCGCCGATGAGCGTCAGCGTGGACAGTTCGTTGGTTATGCTGGTGGCAGGATTCTCACCACTCGGACCGAACATGGGATTTTTCCAGTAGCCCGTGTTCTCGACGTTCGGTGCATACTGGCCTGCGAACGAGAGCTTCAGCTTGTCGGACATCTCGTAGGAGAACCCGGCCGAAACATGCTGCTCGACGAGTGCCGGCGCAGGAGCATTGAAGAAGGCCAGGTCGTCGGCAATCGGGGAGTTGTTGTACGCATATCCCACCCGGACCGGGAAGCCTTCGGCCAGTTCATACTGGGCACCGATGGCCACTACCGTCACGGCATCCCATCCAAAGCCTTTCACGGCCATGGTCTTATCAAAGCCGACGTCGTCGAATCCTTTCGTGTTGGCATAATCGATATAGCGGACGTCGAGGGCCAACAGCAGGTTCTCAACGCCCGTCCAGGCCAGGGACCCGGAAACGATCATCGGGAAATCCATACGGAAAGTGTAGTCCGGTGCACCCGCCGTTTCCGGCGCGTACTCGAAATCATTGAAGGTCTGGGGGCTCTTGTAGGAGATGCCCACGGACAGGTCTTCGTTCACCACGGCGTGCACGCCGGCCTGGAAGCCGTATCCCATGGCCCAGGTAACCGGAGCATCCGGATAAAGCGGCAGGTCGTCCTGCGGTACGCCCGGAGTCTGGAAGGCATCAATGAATTGGGGTGCCGTAGCCGGGATGACCGAAAGCTCCAGGTTGGCCATGTTCCATGTAGGAGCAAAGCCGATGGAGACCTTGTCATTGACGCGATAGGCAACACTCGGGGAAACCTGGAGCAGCATGAACGAGGAGTTCATGGCACCAAAGCCCATACCGCCCTGCGGCATCTGCGGGGTCAGGATGGGATTCGTGGGCGATGCCGCATAGTCTACGCCGAATCCACCCACGCCATAGGCGCTGAATCCGAAGGCCCACTTGCTGCCTTCGGGGGCGATGATCAATCCCAGCGACGGAATGGGGAACGGTCCAGCTTCACTGTCCGTCGAGCCGCTCATCGTAACGGGCGGTCCGAACTGCGGGCCGAAGGCTCCTGCCTGAACGGTGGAGGTGATCGTGCTCGTCGGCATCATGAGCTGGATGCCGATGTCCAGGGTGCGGCCCGGAAGGGCCACCATGGCAGCCGGGTTCCAGTGCAGGGCCGTCAGGGCGTCCTGCGGAGCAGCCATACCGGCTCCGGACATTCCTTGGTCTATCGGGCCTACTCCGTTGAGGACGTGGCCGGTCTGGGCCTGGACAACCGGCGCCAACAGGATGGCCAGAAAAAGAAGGGATGCAATGGCGGGAAAGCGTTTCATGAATGGATCCTGCGTCAGTGGAAACAGCGGGAAGTCGACGTGCATCCTGTAGACAGGAGGTCACGCGGCCCCAAGTTGTAACTACTTGTAATAACAAGTTGCCATGTGATCCGTGTCCTTGATGTGGTCTGATCCCCGACACGTCCGCTCCCGGGAGAGAACGAAGGCGCTCCTCACGCGCGCTGTTTCCGAGTATCCGGCATACGTTGGATCCTCACATGTCATTACACGTATGCACCCTTTCTTCATCCTGAAATGCCACATGGCCATTACCGCAACCCCCCGACATGAACGGGTCAGTTCCTGGGTCCGGGAACAGATCGAATCCGGCCTCCTGCTCGAAAACGACCAGCTTCCCTCGGAGAACCAACTCGGAGAGCGCTTCGGGGTGAGCCGCATCACGGTCCGTCGGGCGCTGCAGACCCTGGAATCCGAGGGCCTCATCTATAGACGACAAGGACTGGGTTCATTCGTAAACGATACGCGTCTGCACCAGGGCCTTGAGCACCTCTCGGACTTTGTCGAGGACATGGAGGCGGCGGGACTGTCTCCTGAGTCCATCGTTCTACAGGAGGGCACGGAGAGTGCGGGGTCACGCATTGCCGCCGCCCTGGGCCTGCCCGAGGGAACGATTGTCTACCGGATCGACCGATTGCGGAAGGGAAACGGAGAAACATTGGCATTCGACCGGACCTGGATGCCCATGTTCTATGCGCATCTCCTGCAGCATCGGGACCTGGAGGCCACCACCATCTATTCGGTCCTCGAAGAAGAGCACGGCATCTGTGTGTGCCGCGGCACCTTCCGAATCGAGGCCGTCAACGCCCCCAACGATGTGGCCCAGCACCTCGACGTGCCTTGGGGCCGCGCCCTGCTCCTGATCGAACGCACCACATATTCGGATGCCGACCAGCGGGTGTACTTCCAACAGCGCTTCTACCGGTCGGACAAGGTGGCCTACGAACTGGAACTGCGACGCATGAAGCGCCCCAGCGCCGGCCAGCAGACGCCGGTCAAAAGCCTCGAGCCCATCTTCAAGGATTGACCCCTGTGTCCGGGGCGCCGGAAAGGGTGGCCCAGGGCAGCATCTGGATGAGGACCGTGCTGCCGGCAAGGACACGCTCCACGTCGCTGGGCAGGTGGATGATGCAATTGGCCCGAACCACCGAGCCATAGAGGTTGGAGCCCTGGGGGCCGGTATCCCCGGCCCGGAGCATCCCGTCCCCATCGATCCAAGCCGTACCCCTTGTGAAATAGTGCAGGTCAGGCACCTTGTCCATCGTCCGGTCAAGACGTGCCGAAAGCAGGCCGGCATCCGGAGTCAGACGCCGCAGCATGTGCGCAATCAGCGGACGAACGTAAATCTCGAAACACATGGCGGAGGAGACCGGATTGCCTGGAAGCCCCAGAAAGGGCTGATCACCCAGCAGACCAAAGGCCAGCGGCTTGCCTGGTCGCTGACGCACCTGCCAGAAGTGCAGGACGCCTCCCATGGATTCCAGAACCTGCCTGACATGATCGTGGTCCCCCATCGAAACGCCGCCCGAGAACACCAAGAGATCGGCCTCGGCTCCCGAAAAAAGACACTCCCGGATGGCCGCTTCGGAATCGAACGCGTGTTCATGCCCGGGGCACTGTCCGCCAGCGGATCGGACCTGGGCGCAGAGCGCAGGCCCGTTGGCGTTGCGGATCTGACCGCGGACCGGCTGCCTGGACGGCTCCACGATCTCGTCTCCCGTGGATATGATCCGTACCCGGGGAGGGCGGCGGACGGGAACAGGATCCACACCCAGGGTGGCCAGCATCCCCAGCGTGGCCGGAGTAATGAGTTCCCCCGCGTCAAACACCTGCTGCCCTCGTTCCACATCCTCTGCTGCCGGCCGAACGTGCCGACCCGGAACCGGCACCAGGTTGAAAGACACCCTGTCGCCCTCCCGGTTTTGTACGCGCTCCACCGGAATGACCGCATCGGCGCCGTCCGGAAACGGTGCCCCCGTCATGATGACCGCCGTACAGCCCGGTTCCACGAAAAAGGGCTCAGCGGCTCCTGCGGGGATGTGGGCCGTGATACGCAGCGACCTTGTGGGATCGCCGACGAAGTCCTCGGATCGCACGGCAAACCCATCCATGGCCGAACTGGCAAATGGAGGAATGTCCTCACGGGCCACCACGCCCTCTGCGAGCGTATGACCAAGGGCCATCGACAGGGGCATCTTTTCGATTGGTGTCGGACGGGCGAAGGAGAGCACCGTCTCGAGGGCCTCCTCGAATGGGATGAATGTTCGCATCAGGTGACTCGGGATCTGCGTACCTTTCCGCCTCAAGATAGGCCCCGGGGCTGCGTCCATCCCTCCCAGAACACCACAACCACGTTTCATGCTGCACCTGGATCTCGACCGTTCTGATCGTTTCGTTTCTGATACGCTGCGCCAGGGGCTGGCCGCACGCACGCAGGAGGCCCACGAAGCCTTGATGGCCGGGCGCGGCGCGGGAGCGGATTGGTTGGGTTGGCGGCGCATCCTGGCCGATCCCAACGATGCGCTCCTGGAAGAACTCGCAGCGCTGGCAGCGGACATCCGCTCCCGCGCCGACGTATTGCTCTGTGTGGGAATCGGTGGATCGTATCTGGGCGCAGAGGCTGTCATCCGGGCCCTTTCTCCCTATTTCCCGGGCGCAACCCCTGTGCAGGAGTCTTCCCTTTTCGGTGGCGGTTCGCCTCATCGGGTGGAGGTCCTCTTTGCCGGACACCACCTCTCGGGCGCGTATCTCGAACAGCTGCTTGCCTATCTGGAAGGGAAATCGGTCGTCGTGAATGTGATTTCCAAGAGCGGCACCACGCTCGAACCCGGCGTCTCCTTCCGCGTGATCCGGGAATGGATGCAGCGACAGTTTGAAGATGCCGATGCGCGCATCATTGCCACAACCGATGCCCATCGGGGTGCGCTTCGCAAACTGGCCGATGAACGGGGCTGGCAATCGTTTGTCATCCCCGATGACGTGGGAGGCCGATTCTCTGTGATGACTCCGGTCGGACTGCTCCCCATTGCCGTAGCCGGTTTCGATATCCGCCGGTTCTTCTACGGCGCTGTGGCCATGATGAAGGACATCGACGGCCAACAGGATCACCCGGCTTTGCGCTATGCGGCCCAGCGTTATGCCTTGCACGAAGCTGCCTATGTTACCGAGGTCCTGTCCGTGTTCGAGCCCCGGCTCGACGCACTGGGCGCCTGGTGGGCACAATTGTACGGGGAGAGCGAGGGCAAGGAAGGCAAGGGCCTTTTCCCCGCCCGATGCGTCTTTTCGACAGACCTGCATTCGCTGGGACAGTACCTGCAGGAAGGAAAGCGCAATATTTGCGAGACGTTCCTCATCCTCGATGATGACCGCGGACGGTTGGGGGTTCCGGCTGCCGCATCGGACACCGATGGAAAGGGAGCCGACGGGTTGGCTTTCGTGGCCGGAAAGAGCTTCACGGAACTTACCCGGGCCGCCCTCGAGGGAACCATGGATGCCCACACGGCCGGTGGGGTACCCGTCAGCGCCATCCGCATTCCCCGGCTGGACGAGGACACCCTTGGTGGCCTTGTCTACTTCTTCGAGCACGTGGTGGCGCTGGGTGGATACATGCTTGGGATCAACCCCTTCGACCAACCGGGGGTAGAGGCCTACAAGAAGGCCATGTACGAGCGTTTGGGCCGCACGATCTGAGGCGCACGGCGGTCCTGCTTTTCTCCTCGTAAATGCTGTGCAGAGTGTCGTGGGAAACCCGTTGACACCTTGTGGGAAGCAACCTTCCGGCAACGTCCCTGTGCAAACCTGTGCAGAAGCCTGCCCGATGTCGCTGCTCATCCACGCGTTCTACCAGCCACTCCATCTGGCAGAACCCAGGCAACGGTTTTCCACAAAAACAGTGTGGATTGTTGTGGACATGTGCATGAGATCGAGACAGATAGGTAAAAATCGGTAAAAAGGGCCCAGTGGATCATCCTCCCCTGCGGATAACATTCCACATGGTTCTGCACAAGCGTCTGTCAAGCGGGGTGGACAATCCACTTTTACACATATCCACCGGACCAATGACTACAGACTAATCCTATTACTTTCTTTTTCTTTCATATTCAGAGCTGTTGAAAAGCACTTCACGCCGGTTCTGAAAGGAATCTCCTGATTGTGGACTCCCCACCTGCCCCCTACCTTAAGGCTCCACGGTCCCAGCAGTCCACTTCGTTTTTCCGCCATGATCAAGCGCATCCTTGTTGCCCTGGATCCTGATTCCGACACCGTCGTCGCGGTCCAGTACGCCATTTCGATTGCCCAGCAGACAAGTGCCCGGATCACAGGCCTGGCCGTTGTGGACACCAAGAACATCGAGGCGAGCAGTCGCGGCGGGGGGATCGGATCGATGTACTACGCCGACAAGTTGAGGGAGAATCTGACTCAGGAGACACGCCAGGAAGCCCGCCGACTCATTCAGGATTTTGAAAAAGCGGTTGAAGGCAGCGGCGTTCCGCACTTGGAAGTGGTCGAAGAAGGGGTACCCTTCGAGCGCATCGTCGAGGATATGAAGTACCATGATCTGCTGGTCATGGGTTGTGATCCCCATTTTTTCTACGGGCACCCGAAGATGCGCACCGACACGCTGGCCGGGGTGTTCCATCACACAGTGGGCCCGACGATCGTCGTTCCCAAGGAGTTCCGATCAGTGAAGAAGGTGCTCTATGCCACAAATGGAGAAAACTCATCTTCCCGCGCCCTGAAGCGATTCCTGGAACTCAATCCGTTCGGAAAGAACCTTGAATTCGATGTTTTTTTCGTCTACGAAAAGGACAGCCGCGCAGATGCCGAATTCCATTTGCAGCTGACGAAGGATTACCTGGCGGACCATGGACACTCGGCACGGGTCTGGGGAGTGACGGGATCGGACAAGGCGGCGCAGATTCTGGCGAAAGCCGACGAAGCAGGATCGGATCTGATCGTGGCCGGCAGCACCACAAGCAAAGGCATCACCGGTTATCACATGAGCCGCACGACCGATCGCCTGACCGACAATCATCGCCTGGCGGTGTTCGTAGAGCATTGACGACAGGTCAAGGCCCTGATGGTTCGGCTTGCCATCGTCCGCCGGTCCACCTCAGGATGCTGAGGTCCGCTCCGTTCCATCGCATCTGCAGCGCGCCAGCTCCCAGGGTACCGAATGTCGGCACCGACGCAGAGTCCAATCGATCTAGCACTGCCGGGTGGGGGTGGCCGAAAGCATTCTGCTTTCCTGCAGAGAAAAACGCCCCATGCGGCGAAAATCCGTCCAACAAAACGGGATCGGTAGAGGTGTTGGATCCGTGGTGAGCCAGCTTCAACAAGCGCAGGGTTGTGCCCTGCCATAGCGGTTTCCACAGATCGGCGATGATCTGCTCTGTCGCGGCGTCTACATCCCCCGTCAGAAGGATGCGCAATCCTGGTGCCACGACGAGCAATACAAGGGAGTGCAGGTTGTCGTCTCCCATCTCCGGGGGATGCAGGACCATTACACGCACCCCGGGATCTGAACTCCAACGATGTCCCAGCAGGGTCGGCCGAGCATTTTCGGCCTCCCTCCAGGCCTGGTAACTCCGCTCCAGGGATATCTCCTTCATCAAGCGCTCCCATCCTCCACGATGGTCCCGGTCAGCATGGCTGAGCACGAGGTCTGCCTCTTCATAGCCCCGGTAGGCGAGGTACCGCGCAACGGTAGCCCCTGATGCGGCTCCAGGCCCGGTGTCCACAATGAGTGGATCTCCCCAGGGCCACTCCAGCACCATGGCCTCTCCCTGCCCGACATCCAGCAGGGTCCAGGCAAGGGGTGCGTCCCGACCCACGAACATCCACGCCGAGAACACCGACAGCGGTACCATCCATCGAATGGAACGGGAAAACCCCGGGAGAACCACCATGACGACAGCAACCATGAGTGTCCCGAGAAGGAACCATCCCTGCGTATCGTTGCGCAACAAGGGAAAGGTTGGAGAACCGGCCCAGGTGGCCCATCCCACCAGGGCACTGATCGCTGCCCGGGCACCCAGAGCCACAAGGGCATGCCCGGCCGGCAGGATCAAGGCAACGAAAGCCAGTACCAGGAACAGTGAGGCCAACGGGATTCCCGCCAGTCCTGCCGGCACGGCCGCGAAGGGAACCCATCCGATGACTTGGAGCAGGATCGGTGCGGTGGCAAGGAACGCCGCCAGGCCGGCAGCCAGGCTTCCCATCAGGCCACGCACAACGGCGGAGGCCCGGCGGGGAAGGAGGCGTCGGACAGCGCACAAACCACCCACAGCAGCAAACGAAAGGCGCGCCCCGACATCGTACATCAGCCGCTCAGGGAAAATCAGTAGGCAGACCAGAAGCGCCAGCATCCAGGAGCGCTCCAGCCAGCCTGTCCGCCCAGTCCACCGGCACACCCCGCCCACGAACACCATACCCAGGGCCCTGGACACCGAGGCCGGCCATCCGAGGAGCGTGCCATAGGTGGCGCCCACGGACAGCATGAGAACGGCCAGCAACGCCCGCCGGGCACGGGTTGGCAACGGCACCCGTGCCAACAGACTGGCCATCAGACCATAGGCTGCACCCAGCAGGATACCCACATGCAGTCCGGAAACAGCCAACAGATGTGCCAACCCCGAACGCTGGAAGGCGCGATGATGCGCCGGATCCAGTGCGGAGCGGTCTCCCAGCATCATGGCAGCAATCCACGGCGTGACGACCCTTGCAAACCGTCGATCCGCACGCCGCAATAGCCGGGCCCTTCCCTTTTCGCGCAACGCGTCCATCCAAGGGGTCTGTCCGCCGTCCCGCAGGATGCGACGTACCGCACCGGTTTGCGCCACTACGCCCCGTGAACGCGCCCAGGCCAAGGGATCCAGGGCGCCCGGATTCAAGGAGGGCACAAGGGCCGACCACGAGGCCAGTACGTGCAATCGGTCTCCCGGGCGCAGGACGCCAGGAGCCCACCCATACTCCGTAAGAAGGGCGATCCGTTCATGCCTGCCCTCCGTCCTGAGACGGAGGCTTCCGGTGTCAACCGACACCACCGTGCCTGAAACAAGTACCCACCCCGGTGGTGGGTCGGACAGGGATGCGCTGATGCGTTGCTCCACGAACCCCGACAGCCACCCTGCCATGAAAAGAAGGACCACCCCACCTGTCACAAGCCGCTGGGCGGCCCGCCCGGGGCGGGCCGCCCAGACCAGGAAAAGACCACCTCCTCCCGCCCACACCGCTTCACCAAGGCCAAGGAGGAAACCCGTGCCGTAGCAGATCAGCACAATCGGAAGCATGGAAAAACGGATCGACGCCATGTCGATTGGACCCCCGACACACCTCGCCACAACCTGCCCTGCGTCCGGTGGACTGGATACATGGAGCGGGCCCGCTGCTTCCGGACAAATCCCCGGTG
>JAQCDI010000072.1 GCA_027620595.1 Bacteroidota bacterium
TCCCGATCCTGCCTCCGCCCGACCATTTGCCCGGATCCGGCGGCAACCCCCCTGCCCCCCAGCGGTTGGACCGATCATGAAGCGGATGTTGCTCATCGGATGGCTGTTGGTCGGCACGGGACTTCTCGTTCCGGCGCACGGGCAGATTGCACGGCTCGCCCGTCCGGACTCCCTGGGTCTCTCCTTTTTTGGCACGTCCGTAGCCATTGACGGCCATTGGGCCGTGGTGGGCGCCACCGGCGATGATCATTGTGGGCAGAACGCGGGGTCGGCCTGGGTCTATCGTCGCTCGGGTGCCACATGGCACCTGGCGCAGCGGCTGGAAGCCGCGGACTGCGAGGAAGGGGCCTTTTTCGGCCATGACGTGGCCATTGATGAAGATCGGATCGTGGTATCCGCGTTCCGGACCTTTGTGGGCCGAGCCGTATCGAACCACGTCTACGTCTTTGAATACGAGAACGAAACCTGGGAGCAGACGGATCGCATTTCGAGCCCGGACCGGGACACTTCCGGCCCCTTTGCCGCATCCCTTGCACTTGACGGAGACCATCTGCTGGTCACATCGGCAGGCGACGCGTCAGGCAGCGACACCAAGGGAAAAGGATTCCTGTTCCGCCGGGAGCGCTCCGGGTGGGCGCTTGCATCCGAACTCGAGAGTCCCCTTCCCCTGGGGTCTGGAACACTGGGGGCTTCTGCCGCGATGGACGGGCGGCACATTGCCATCGCAGCTTCCACCTATGCCCGCGACCAACCCGGTTTCGTGGCCACCTGGGTGCGACAGGATGATGGTCGTTGGAACCGGGGTACGACGCTGCGCGGCATCCAGGGCTTCTTCATCGACGTGGCGCTCCACAAGGATCGGCTGCTGATCGGTGAATCCAGGGGAGGGTCGGGCGCTTCCGGCAGTGCTCGACTGCTTCAGTGGAACGGGGAGGCCTGGGTTCCGGAAGCTGTGCTGACGCCCAGGACTCCCTACCAGGCCGGGGCCTTCGGTTCGCGTGTGGCCCTGGGGCCGGACGTGGCGCTGGTGGCGGGATTCGACGAACAGTTGGAACTGGACTTCAATGTGGACCAGGTGGTGTACGTCTTTGCCCGCAAGGAGCAGGACTGGGTCCAGCGCCGCGTCCTCGATGTGGGGGAATCTGCTTTCGGTGCTTCGCTGGCTCTCGACGGGTACACGGCGCTCATCGGACAGGCTGCGGACGGTATTCCGGGGCAGGCCTATGTGGCCACCCTTCGCGCCCCCTGACTATCGGGGCTCGTCCACCCTACCGATCCGGAAACCGCCGGATGTAGGTGTGACAGTAGGGCGAACCGCCCGTCTTGGCGTAGTAGTCCTGATGGTATTCCTCGGCCGGATACACCGGTCCGGCGGGTGTGACCTCCGTTGCCACATCCAGTCCCTGCGCCTCCAGCAGACCGATCAGTTTTTCGGCCACTTCCCGCTGATGCGTATCAAGGTAGAAGATGGCCGATCGGTACTGGGTGCCGACATCCGGACCCTGCCGGTTGACCTGCGTCGGATCATGGGTTTCGAAGAACAGCCGGGCAAGCGACTCGTAATCGGTGATGGCCGGATCCCAGGTCACTTCCACCACTTCGGCATGGCCGGTCCGACCCGAGCACACCTCGCGGTACGCCGGGTTCTTGATGTGCCCCCCCGAATAGCCCACCCGCGTGGACAGTACCCCGGGCGCACGTTTCAGGAAATGCTCCGTCCCCCAGAAACACCCGGAGGCAAAGATGGCGCGGTTGGCAGTGTGCATTCGATCAGTCCTCTTTCCCGGCTCCGGCCGGAGTGAACACCATGGACAACGAGTTGACGCAATGACGGGTATTCTTCTTGGTAAACCGTTCGCCCTCGAACACGTGCCCGAGATGACCATCGCATGCGGCACAGACGATCTCCACGCGTCGGCCGTCCCGGTCCGGGACCCGTTTGACGGCACCCTCGATTTCGTCGTCAAAGCTCGGCCAGCCGCATCCTGACGAGAATTTGTCCACGCTCCGATACAGGGGCGAACCGCATTGACGACAGGCGTAGGTGCCCGACTCATAGAAATCGTTGTAGACTCCTGAGTAGGGCATTTCGGTGCCCTTGTGCAGGATGATGCGGGCTTCTTCGGGGGTCAGGGGTTTCATGGGCTCATTCGCTGGGCAGTATATGGTGTGGGTTGCCCGAACCGATCGGTCGTTTCGCAGTTTCCCGGATTTCGCATGGGTGGTCCATCCGTTTTCCCTCGACTTCCCTTGCCTCCATGTCCCGGGCATTCGGAATCGGCGTGCTCCGTGGCCCGCACGGGTGAGATTGGACCGATTATTGTTCGGTTGAACCTGGTCTGGCGTCCGTTCGCCCCGATTCCTGGCATCCGGGGCGCGGAACAGGCGTTTTTTCATACCCCATGACCGGGTGGCCGCGCCCCGGTCCCGTCCATCATCGCTTCCGAATCCGCATGCGTTCTCTTCTGCGACCCTCCCTCCTGACCATCCTGAGTCTCTTCCTGATCCTGATGGGGAGCCCGTCGGCTCATGCCCAGCAGGTCGAATGGAAGCACGATGTCCATGCGGTGACACTGAAGAAAACCGATCCGGACCGGGAAGGCATTCCCGTGCACCGGACACCCGAACTCATCCGATCGGCCGAGGGTCAGGCCGCCCTTGCCGAGTACAAGCGCCTCCGGGACAGCGGCCAGTTGGCCAAGCGATCCAGCACGACCTCCCAGGCCATGACGCCGGGTACCGAGCGCAGCTTCCAACTGCTTGATTTCACCACCTGCAGCGGTCCCGGCGGATGCCAACCGTATTCCCAGACCTTCACCCTCACCGTTTCCGACCCGCTCTTCAACATCTGGGTAGCCAATCCGGACCTGGCCACGAACGGGGGCAAGCTGGTGGCCTCCGACTGGCAGGAGCTTGCCGTGGCCTTGGGAACGTCCACACCTCCCACATCCTGGGACCCAAACAAGGGTATCATCGCCATCAATGAAGAAGTGTTCGGCGCCCCCTCGGATATCGACGCCAATGGGCGCATCGACGTGCTGGTACACAACATCCGGGATGGCTTCAATCCCGGGACAGGCAATCTGCTCTTCACGGCCGGCTATTACTCCCCATCCGACCTCACGAACAGCAACCGCGCCGATATCGTCCACATCGACACCTATCCGTCGATGTACACCTCCTCAGGGCCCCGCCGCGGCGCTGACTTTGTCCTTCAGACGCTGGCCCACGAATTCCAGCACCTGATCTTTGCTGTCGTCAACGGCAGTGGGGACCTGACCTTCACCGACGAAGGATTGGCGGAATGGGCAGAGGCCGTCAATGGCTACGAACCGCGCACCATTTCCTACCTGTCTGATCCGGGCGAACTGAGCCGCTCTTTGCTCGACTGGCGCACGTCGGGAGCGTACGGCGGACCCAACAGCGAAGATTACCAACGTGGTGGGCTCTTCCATCACTTCCTGGCCGAACGGCTCTCCACGCCCATCGTGGGCGCCATCGCACGCAGCTCCGGTACGGGCGTAGGCAACTACAACCGGATGCTGACGGACGTCGGCCTGGACGCGTCCCTGCTCCGGGACCTTGTCCAGGATTTCCATGTGGCCAACCTGATCAACGATCCGTCATTGAGCCCCAGCTACGGATACCTGAGTCCGTTCCGCCAGGGTATCCGCGCCACCGGTTTTGCTACGGTGGACGGGACGCAGAGCTCCAATTCCAGCGCGTCCGGCAGCATCAACGCGGGAGCGGTACGGTACGTCCGCTGGAGCCAGGTCGGAAATTTCACCATTGATCTCAGTGCCACGTCAGGAGCAAGCCGGATGGCACCCTTGGTGCTCCTGAAACCCGCGTTCGGCGCCATGGAACGGGCGTTCCCGGAATTCGGCGGGGAGAGCCTGACGTTCAACGGCAATTTCGAGGAAGTCTACCTTGTCCTTCCGCATGTGGATCTCAACGCCGGCCCGGCCTCCTATGCCGTCAGCGCGTCCTGGACGCCTTTCAGCGGTTCTTCCCAGTTCGAGGAGGTCGCCTATGAAAGCGGTATCGCTTCGACCGATGGCGACGGCAACCTGGTGGGATATGGCATCGGGGGCAATCTAAGCGTCTCCATCCCTTTGGAATCCGAGTTTGCCAATTCATTTGACGTCCCCGAAGGAGCGGCCCTGTCCTCCGTGGACGTTTCCTTGTTGTTCTTCAGCAATCTGAACGGGGTGAATCCGGTATCCAGCGTGCGGGACTTCACGCTCAAGATCTATGACGACCAGGGCGGCGAACCCGGCGACCTCCTCGTCAGCAAGACCGTCACGTGGTCCGCCGCGACAAGTACCTCCCCCCTGGCCTTCCAGCGCGTGGATCTGGCTGCCGAACGGGCCATACTGCAACACCACCAGGGCCGGATCTATGTGAGCGTGGCCAACGCTGGCACGGACGACAACCATATCTTCGTCGTCATGGCCGACATCAGTGCTGCATCCTCCCCTGGTTTCCTGTATTACCCGTTCTCGGGCAGCAGCTTCAGTTGGGTACCCTTCGATGTGATCCAGAGCGGCGGATCCTCCGCCTTCTCGGGGCAGGTGTTGCCACTGCGCGCCACATTCGATCTGGCTGGCGGCGCCACGGATGCCGAGGTAACTGACGAATTGCCCCGAAGCCTGGTCCTTGAGCAGAACTATCCCAATCCGTTCAATCCCAGCACGCAGATCCGCTTCCAACTTCCCGTTTCCGGCCTGGTGCAGGTGCAGGTATACGATCTGCTGGGACGCCAAGTGGCCCAACTCGTGAACGGCCCGCTGCCTGCAGGTGCGCACGAGGTCACATTC
Source organism: Bacteroidota bacterium (assembly GCA_027620595.1). Taxonomy (GTDB): domain Bacteria; phylum Bacteroidota; class Rhodothermia; order Rhodothermales; family UBA10348; genus JAAZVD01. The sequence goes on from JAQCDI010000072.1 coordinate 4,821, forward strand.
GATGCATCGAACCTGCCTTCCGGCCTCTACCTGTATGCCGTGACCACGCCGACGGCCCGGCAGACCCGCACGATGACGCTGATCAAGTGATGACGATCCTTCCGGCTGTGCCCTCTCCCGGATGATTCCTGCCAGGGGTCACACACAGGCCGTCACCCCTCGGGCAGGATCTCGAGCGTGCGCACCGTGAGCCGCGCGAACGGACGGCCGTTCCATTGACCCAGGCGAACGGGACCGGTCACGCGGATACGGGCTGGCGTCATGAACGATTCGCGCAGCGCTTCATCCATGTCGAGCAGGTACCAGTTGCCCTGCTCCGTGACGAGGACCGTTTCATGGAAGGGCACATTACCACGGACCGCCACCTCACCTTCGACCGCTATATCCTCCGCGTTCATCATCGAAGACGGGGTGCACCCGACCCCAGACATCAGCATGATCAGCACGGCCGCTGTACAGAAGCGGCGAGCGGGTCGGTGGAAGGCGCGAATGGAGAAACTCATGACATTACCCACGGGTTAGTCGATTACCTGCTGCATCCTGCGCAGCAATCATGCCACGCCGACCTGATTCCATGATCCTTCTCCGTATTTGCCTGATTCTGGCGCTTTCCGGTGCCACCTCAGCTCCTGACGTCCGTGCGGCATCCCGGCCACCGGAATCCGACAATGTAGTCACACCAGGACACTCCGGCGGCCTGTCGGGAATGATCCGGCACGGCAACCACGTGCATGAAGCGGGCTCCGCATCCTGGTGCGGGACGGATTTCGACAGTCCTGAAGCCCGGGCCATCCTCGCTCAGATCAAGGCCGAGCGCAAGGCCGGGCTGCGACGCCCGCTGAACAAGAACCGGATTCCTCCGGACATCGGGGATCGGCAGAGTTTCAATGTCAGCGAGCGTTCCCCCAATGGTGACCAGACCTGGATCCCCATGGAATTCGAGCTGGTGGACACCACCGCACTGTATCACCTCTGGGTGGAGGTGGCTGAGCTGAGCGATGGCATAATCGGCCAGTCACAAGTCAACAGCCTGCGGACATCCATCCTGACAGGCACTCCCTCCAGGTCGATCGATCCGAATCGGGGCTTTTTTGCCAACAACAACACCATCTTCGGGATGCCGCCCGACATCGACGGTGATGGGATCGTGGACATCCTGATCTATGATATCGGTACTCCGTCCGTGGCAGGATATGTGAGCGGTGCTGATCAGCTTGTCAACCAGCCCGATGGCCAGGGAAATCAGCGGGATATCCTGTACCTGGATTCGCGCTTTGCCGCAAGCAGTCCCCAGACACTCAATACCGTTGCTGCGCACGAATACGCGCATCTGATAAATTTCTCCTACGAGTACTATATCACCTTCCTCTCGGAGGGAATGGCCGAATTCGCATCGGTCATGAACGGCTACTACGGCCGCGCCATCACCTACATCAGCAGTGTCTCCGAGGTCTCCCTCCCGCTGTTCACCTGGGAATCGCCACCGAATACCGCCGACACGAAAGATTATGAGCGGGGCAACCTGTTCGTTTCCTACATCGGCCAGCAGCTGGGACCAGCGGTTGTGGGAGAAATCATGTCGGATCCGGGACCAAAAAGTGTCGGCGGACTCAACGCCGTTCTGTCCCGTCACGGCTCATCCCTGGGGGACGTTCTCGTCGATTTCCACACGGCCAATCTTCTGAATGATCGTTCCATCGACCCGGCATTCGGTTACGCTGCACCCGAATATGCCGGGTTGCGTGCCTTCCTGACATCATCTCCCATAGATGGGGAAATCGCGACATCGGAGAACGAAAACGGCTTTTCGTTGGACTTCAGTGCCAGCGTCAATGCGGGCTCGGTGCATTATCTGCGTATGACCAAGGTGGCCGACGTGTCCTTCATGTATGACACGCCGGATCCGACCGGGCTTTTCTATTCCGAAAAGATCCTTCGAAACCGGGCCCGATTGGTTCTCGAACACGCCGACGGATCGTTCTCGATCCGGGAGGTCACTCCCCGATCCACTCCGGTGCAGGTGGACGGTCAGTACGATACCATCACTTTCGTCCTCAGCCATTCGAACCCGTTCATTGTAGCTGGAGACCGCGTCACGATTCTCGCTGAATGGACCCCTCTGTCCCAGGTAACGGACAGCGAATACCTGGACGAATTCCCGTCGGTGCCGACCCTGGCCTCCGTGTGGCCCAATCCGTTTTCAGGAAGCGCCCGCGTCATGGTGGACATGGACCGATCCTCCCAGGTCCGCATCCACCTGTACGACCTGCTGGGGCGACACCGCGCAACCCTCCACGACGGACTCCTCCCCGCCGGCCGCAGTGAATTGACTCTGGAAGCGGAAGACCTGGAAAGCGGCACGTACATCGTTCTGCTGCAGCACGATGGCGCCAGCACGTCCCGGACGGTCACCCTGGTACGCTGACCCGGCGCCTCAGTCCACGGGCTGGATCCGATAGATCCGGTTGCCCTGGTCGTCGGAGAGGAGCAGGCTGCCGTCGGGCAGGGGCTCCAGATCCACGGGTCGCCCCCAGGATTCCTCTCCTTGCAGCCACCCTTCGATGACCGGCTCGTAGGAGTGCGCCTGACCGTCAGCGTCCACCGTGACCTGCGTCACCCGGTAGCCAATCTTCTCGCTCCGGTTCCAGGATCCGTGTTCGGCGATCCACAACCGGCGTGAACCGTCGGCAGCCGGTTCGCCCACGAACTCCAGCCCAAGCGGCGCCACATGCGGACCCAGGGGCTGCGCGGGCAGGGTGAAACCGGACGGATCGTACCCTTCCCCGAATTCCGGGTCCGGCACGTCCATACCGTGGATATGGGGGAAACCGAAATCCAGCCCCGCAACCGGGGCGTGGTTGAGTTCACACGGCGGGATGTCGTCGCCCATGTTGTCCCGACCATTGTCCGTGAACCACATCTCACCCGTGTCGGGATGCCACGTGAATCCGACGGTGTTGCGTACCCCGGAAGCAAAGATCTCCCGAGCGCTGCCGTCCGGCTGCATCCGCAGGATGCTGGCATAGGGATCCTCCCGGTCACACACGTTGCAGGGTGCTCCCACGGGCACATAGAGCATTCCGTCCGGCCCGAACGCCATGTATTTCCACCCGTGGTGCCGATCGGTGGGCAGATCATCCACGATCACAATGGGCTCGGGAGGATCCGACAGACGGTTCAGGATGTCGTCGTAGCGCAGGATGCGGCTCACCTCTGCCACGTAGAGGGAGCCATGGCGGAAGGCCACCCCATTGGGCATGTTCAGGCCTTCGGCAATCAGATACTGCTCCTCTGCCGTCCCGTCCCCGTCCGCATCGCGGAGGGCATGGACCAATCCGGCCTGTCGGGTGCCGACAAACACCACATCGTCCGACGCAAGCGTCAGCGAACGTGCATTCTGGACGCTGTCCGCCCACACCGAGATTTCCCACCCCTCGGGCAAGCGGAGTTGCTCGAGCCGGGCATCCGACCAGGTCGGCGCGTCCGGAGCGCACCCGACGCCCAAGGCGCCCATCAAGAGAATAAATAAACCCGATCTACGCATCTTTCTCATCTCCCGAAGGCAACTGATTGGGGAACGCACCGTGGATGAGCATGCCCACATCGATGGCCTGCTTCTCATTGAACGCCGTGGTAAGCGATCGGTAGTTGAAGATGTCAACGATGGTCCCGATCAGGCAGAACCCGGCCGTGAACAGATACGCCAGGCCCATACCGACCTGACCGAGGTAGAACCGGTTGACCCCGGCAATGCCGATGAAGGCCAGCAGGGTCGTCAACAGCCGCTTGTTTCGTCCTTGCGACGCTGCCGATAGACCCGTGCAAATTGCTCGGCCTGCTCCTCCGTCATTTCGGTCATGATGCGGGCAATGGTCAGTTGTTCATCGCCCTGCAGTTCGGGCATGTACTTGATGACTTTGGACATCGGCAGGAGGAATGAATGGACAGGAATCAGGTACGGGAGAACCCCTGACGGACCAGTCCCGCTGTGCGGGCCAGCAATACGCCAAGGACAAACGGGGAGAGCCGGTGCGACTCGATGGCCAGCGCCCACTCGCCCCGGAAAAGATAACCCAAGGCGTGCCCCAGCCCACACCCCGGACACCCAGAAGACCGATTGCCTTGAAAAGGCACAGGTCCAGAAGCGACGGGGCCGAGGGATCTGCCGAGGCCATGAGGACAATGCCTGCCAACCAGATGGAGGCTTCGACCCATGGATGGCGCCATCCTGGACGCTTCGCAAAAGGAGTCGTCACAATGGTGTAAAAGGGGGTTCGCATAAAAGATGCCGAGTGCTATCTTGAACCCGGTTGTTCGGTCCTGGACCGCTGGTCGGCCGGACGCCTGATACGGAATTGAACACCGCGGGATTCGCCTGCGCCACACCTTCAAGTTACCATGCCGTACGTCGTTACCGAAGCCTGCATCAACTGCAAACACACCGACTGTGTAGAAGTCTGCCCGGTAGACTGCTTCTACGAGGGCCCCAACTTCCTCGTCATCCATCCTGACGAGTGCATTGACTGCAATGCCTGCGTGCCGGTTTGCCCGGTGGAAGCCATCTATGCTGACGACGAACTGCCCCAGGAACTGGCACACTATGCCGAATGGAACAGCTACCTGGCCAACCAGTGGCAGGCGCTGGGCTACAACATCACCGAGAAGAGCGATCCGTTGCCGGACGCAGAGACGTGGGCCACGAAGGAAAAGTCCGAGCAGGACATCCTGACCTGGGAATCGGACAGCTAGGTCCGCCCCGACACTGCCCCCCGGAAACACACAGGG
>JAQCDI010000073.1 GCA_027620595.1 Bacteroidota bacterium
CGACGGCAACCTGATCCTGCCCGATGCCGGCATGGTCCGCGTGGGCGGACTGACCCTGGCGGAGGCGCGCCTCAAGGCCACCGCGGCATTGCGCACGTTCTATCAGGACGCACCCGCCGAAATCTCATTGGTCCAGTCCCGACAGTTCTATGTACACGTCACGGGGGCGGTGCCGGTACCCGGGCGATATCTGGCACTGCCGGTTTCCCGGGTGTCCAATGTCCTGGAGCTCGCGTTCGCCGACACCTCCTCCCTGGCGTCCACCAACCCGGATTTCCAACCCTCGCTTCGCAATGTTGAAGTGCGGCACACGGACGGAACGAGCAGCCGCATCGACATGGTGCGCTACCTGACCGCAGGAGAAACCGCATCCAATCCCTATCTCCGCGATGGGGATATCGTGCACGTGCCCTCGTTCAATCCGGAATACCTTTCCGTTTCGATCGGTGGCCGCGTACCCTTCCCGGGCACCTATGAGTTCCGCCAGGGAGATACCCTGGATGACCTGCTGGCCATGGCCGGTGGCATCGCAACGGATGAGGGCGTGGAGCAGGTCGTACTGACCCGCCTGATCGGCGATCGCCCCGAGACCCGCTTCTTCATGGCGGAACGGATCCACAACGGAGGAGGCGCCGAAGTGGCGCTGCAGGCGCTGGACGTGGTATCGGTCATTGAGCGGACCCAGGAACGCGGGCTGGTCCGTCTCGAGGGCCATGTCGAAAGACCCGGAGCCTATCCCATCATTGATGGGGTTACCACATTGCAGGATCTGCTCGAGGCGGCCGGCGGTGTGCGAAACGATGCCCTGGTTCGTGGCGCCTACCTCGAACGGCGTTCCCTTCCTGATCCGGCCCCTCAGGCCACGCCGGACCGGAATACCGGTATGCGTCAGGCCGCGCGCCAGATGGCCCGGGTGGATACAGCGGCCATATTCCAGCGTCTGCGTCTTACCGATCTGGATTTCATGAGTCGCAGCTATTTTGCCCGCGAGCTGAGCTTCCAACATCGGGTCAGCATCAATCTGCCCTCCGTCCTCGACGGATCCTCTGATCCGATCATCCTGCGCTCGGGAGACCGCCTCTTCGTTCCACGTGACGAGCAGTCTGTCTATATCCTCGGCCAGGTCCTCCAGCCCGGATACCTTTCCCTCGTCCCCGGTCAACCGGCCAGCTACTATCTGGCGCGGGCCGGCGGAGTGTCTGCCGTAGCGGGCAAGACCGTAATCATCAATCCGGCTACCGGTGCCGTGAGCGAGGATCTGACCTCGGAATTGCACTCCGGCGATCTGGTGTTCGTCGACACGCGGATCAACGTGGCCGGCGACCCCGAACTCGAACGACTGAACATCGAGCGGGATCGCTCACGTTCCAATGCCCGGATCCAGACCATGCAGGCCCTGATCCAGGGGGTCGGGACCTTGGCATCCTTGATTACCCTCATCATCACCATCCGGCGCAACTGAGCCCCTCATCCGCGAAACGCCCATGTCTTCTACCGAATCCAATCCGGTACCCGCGCGGCTTGAATCCGTGAGCCAGGAAGGCGAACACGCCTGGTGGGACCTCCTGGGAGCCCTGTATCGCTGGCGACGCTTCATCGTGGCCGTAACGGCTGTTGTGGCGGTGGCCGCGGTGGTCATCTCCCTCCTGCTGCCGAACTGGTTCAAGGCGTCCTCCCGCCTGCTCCTGCCCGCTTCTTCCTCCGGTGGCCTGGCCAGCGCGCTCCTAGGAGACATCTCCTCGGCCGCCCAGTCCCTCCTCGGCGGCGGAGGCGGAGACTACGTCCGGTACATGGCCATCCTGACCAGCCGTGCCGTGATGGACGATGTGATCCGCGAGTTCGACCTGGTGACCGTCTACGAGATGCAGGACGAGGAATTCCCGGTGGATGAGGCGCGCGAGGACCTGGAGGACAACGTGGAATTCGTTGTGGATCAGGAATACGACTTTTTCGCGGTGGAAGTCCAGGACAAGGATCCGCAGCGCGCCGCGGATATGGCCAATTTCTTCGTGGCCAAGCTCGAGGAGATCAACAACCAGCTCTCCAAACAGTCGGCCGGGAATTTCCGGGCCTACGTCGAGCACCGGTATGAACTGGCCCATCTGGATCGTCAGGCGATGCTCGACTCGCTGGCTGCCTTCCAGCGGGAATTCGGGGTGATCGATCTGGAGGCGCAGACCGAGGCGTTCTTCACCCAGTTGGCCGAAATGCGCGCCGACGCCGTGGGACTGGAAATCCAACTGAACTCGCTGGAGTCCCAGTTCGGGGAAAGCAACCGGCAGGTCCAGAACCTGCGCTCGCTCGTCACGGCGGCCAACGATCGCTACAATGAGGCCCTCGACGGCGCCGAAGCCGTATTGCCCGTATCCCGCGAAGCCGCGCCGGAAATGGTTCGCCAGTACCTGGATCTGACGCTTGAGCGTACCATCCAGGAGCGGATCCTGGAGCTGGTGGCCCCCATGCTCGAACAGGCCCGTTTCGAGGAAGAGCGGGAATCCCAAGCCCTGCAGGTCGTGGACTCGGCGGTGGCGCCGTCCAAGAAGTTCAAACCCAAGCGCAGCATCATCTGCATTGCTGCCACCCTGTCGGGATTCATCCTGGCTGTCCTGTTTGCGCTCGTGATGGACTGGTGGGACCGGCGTTTTGCCGCTTTCGCAGAGCGCCTGCGCCAGGCTTCCGCGCGGACCTGAGGCCCGGACGGTGGCCGATGCCATCCATATGACCCCGTCCGGTCCTTCCGACCGGTGGCTGGGCGCCTGGGGCACCTTCCTCATCCGGGGAGCCTTCGGCTTTGCCCTGTTCGTCCTCTTGTATCTGACATGGGCGGCACCGGAGATCCTGCCGTTCCTGCCGATCGTGATGCTCGGTGGCGCCGGCCTGGTTTTCCTGTTCCAGCGCCCCCTGCTGAACCTCGGCGTCGTGATGTGCGGCTTTGCCACAATCGTCGGGTTCAAAGCCGGATTGCAGGCCGAAGAAGCCCTCTACGGGCTGTATTACCTGTTCTTCCTGGCCTACTGGTTCTTTACGCGATCCATCCTCAATGGAGAAACCGTGTGCCGGACGAGGGAGGAGCGCGTCCTCCTGATGTTCCTCGTTTTTGTCACACTGACCGTTCCGGTGTCCTTCCTCTTCGAGGTATACCCCGGCGATCTGATGGGCGAGTGGCTGAGCCTGACCATGCTGGGCTTCTACTGGCCCATCAGGGAGGCAGTGGAGAAGCATCCCAAGGGGCTGCGCGTCGTAATCGGCAGCGTCATGTTCGTCGGGCTTTTCGTGTTGGCTCGCAACCTGCTCGAATACCGGAGCGACCTGGCCAACGCAGAAGCCCTCTGGCAGATTGCCACGAGCCGGGCCATTGCCAATGAGTCCTTGCTCATGGTGCCGGCGCTCTTCAGCATCGTGCTGTTCCTCAGGACCAAGTCCTGGTGGGGACGTGCCTTCTTCCTGACCATGGTGCTGGGATTGTTCGCTGGGCTCATCCTGACGCAGAGCCGGGCCTACTGGGTGGCCTTCTTCCTGGGCGCAGGCGTGACATTCCTGTTCGTTCCCATGAAGGATCGCGTCCGCATGCTGACAGTGGGCATCCTTTCCGCCACCGGCGTATTTGCCCTGGCCTGGTTCGTGCTGGGAGACTATCTGTTGTTGGTGTTGACGGGGCTGTTGGATCGCTTCCTGACGCTTGAAACGGCGGTTACCAAGGATATTTCCCTGATCAACCGCTTCCTCGAGGCCAAAGGCGTATGGAAGCACATCCAGGTGAACCCCATCCTGGGACACGGCATGGGCGTGCCCTACCGGTTCTTCAACATCACGTACATGTACTCGGAGGTGAAGACCTTCGTGCACAATGGGTACGTGGCGCTGTGGTTCAAATTCGGCATCTGGGGCCTGGGCATGATGCTCTTCCTGATGATCCGCTTCTGGATGATCTCCTTCGGAACGTGGTGGAAAAAACTGGCCGCGCCCGTACCGGCCATCGTTTCGCTGGCCATAACGGGCGCCATTACCGCCCTTGCCGTGACGGCCACGACCGCCAATCCATTCTACCAGAACGACCTCATGTTCATGTATGCGGTGCTCTGGGGCATGGTGGGGGGTATCCGCGCCGGCGGCCGAGCGAGCCTTGGCGAGCGAGGCCGCGCGCATGGCTGATCCCGCTGCAAGGGTGACCTACGTCACCCGGTTCGTTCCCGCCTATCGCTGGCCCGTCCTCCGCGCCTTCAATGAACGGCTGGGCGGCGGCCTGACGGTGGCTTCGGGCGAACCGCCGGGCGGATCCTCGCTGCGAAGCCTGTCGGCCGAGGCGCCGGATCTGGCGCAGCTGTCCCTGCGCAACCGATGGGTCCGGGGTGAGGCCCTGCACTGGCAGTCCTTCGATCCTGTTTTCCGGGCGAACCCCGGGCCGGACGTCCTGCTGGTCGAGGAGTCCCCGCGCACGCTGTCCCTGCGACCCCTGATCCGCGCTTCCCATCGCCGCGGCATCCCAGTGGCCCTGTGGGGGCACTTCTCCTCTATCGACCGGGGTGTGAGCAACGCCACGTGGCGGGATCGGTACCGCCTGGAAACCGCGCGCCGTGCGGATGCCGTGGTGGCCTACACCGACGAGCTCGGGACTGCCTTGCGCCCGCTGCTGGAAGGAACGCCTGTTTTCTCCGCGCGCAATACCCTGGATACCGATACCCTTTTCCCGTTGGGAGACACCCTCCAGGCGGAAGGACGTACCCGGATCCGGCAGCGTTTGGGCCTGCCCGATGTCCCGACCATCCTGTTCCTGGGGCGTTTGATTGCTGCCAAGGGTGTCCTTCGCGTGGTGGACGTGGCCCGACAGGTGGCCGCGGAGAGGGGCCAACCGAGCTCCCTCGTCGTGGTGGGTGACGGTCCCGAACGGGCGGCCCTCGAGCAGGCCGCCCTGGCAGCCGGCGTCAAGCTCCACTGCACAGGTGCCCTCGTTGACGCACAGGCTTCTGCGCCATGGATTGCCGCTTCGGATGTACTGCTCAATCCGGGATACCTCGGCCTGTCGGTCAATCATGCCTTCGCGCTGGGCGTACCGGTCGTGGCCCCCGCCCCCGGCCCCAATGGCACTGGACACAGCCCGGAGTGGGCGTATGTCCGCGATGGCCACAACGGTGTGCTTGCGACATCGAACGCGGCCCATGACCTGACTGCCGGCGTGTTGACCGTCCTGGCGGACGCCGAAGGATTCGGCCGCCGGGCCGCCGCCTTTGCGCGCGAGCATCTTTCCATGGCCCGAATGGTGGATGGGCTCATGGAAGCCGTTGGCTACCTTGCCGGACGATGAGGACCGCTTCGGATCGACATATCATCCTGATCGGGCGCTTCCCGCCCCCAACCGACGGGCAAGCGCAGGCCACGCTGCGGCTTGCGCAAGATCTGGCCCCGGTTTGGCAGGTACACGCCGTGGATACCATGATCCCCGCCGAGGCCCCGGCCCTGGAGAAAATCCGGCACTATCGGCGCATCGGACGCGCCTTCCAGGCGCAGCTCGATGCCCACCCGGATGCCCCCGTCGTCTGGACCTCGATTTCGCCCGAGCCGGCCGGACACTGGCGGGATCTGATGACCATTTTCCCGCGGATCCGGAGCCGGACCGTGGTGGCCGTAGTGCATTGGGGCAAGTTTGCGGAGGTGTTTTCCCATCCGGGGACCCGGTTCAGTGCGCGGCGCCGCATCCCGGCCCTGTTCCGGACGGTGTTCACGGCGCAGGTGCTCTCGGACGCCTGTGCGCCCTGGATCCCCGAGCGGCGCCGCGCCGTGATCCCCAATACCCTGGATGCCGCGATGATTCCCGATGCCGATACCGTGGCCCGGCGAAGGGCGGCAGGGCCACCGGTGCGTCCGCGTATCCTTTTCGTGGCCAACATGTTACCGCAGAAGGGATGGCCTGATGTGCTGGAGGCCACAGCCCGTCTGCAGGCGGATGGACTCCGGGCGGACTGGGTGTTTGCCGGCGCCTGGCCCGACGAGGCCACCCGGGCTGCATTCCATGCCCAGGTGGACCAGCATGGACTTTCCGATTGCGTGACGCACCTGGGCGCCGTGGTGGACCGGGGTGTGCTGGCGGCCGAATACCTGGCCGCCGACCTTTTCGTATTGCCGTCCTGGCTCCGTGAAGCCCAGCCGCTGACCATCATGGAGGCCATGGCAGCCGGCGTCCCTTGTGTGGTGGCCGATGACGGCGGCATGCCGGACCTGATTGGTGCCTCCGACCCGCACCCCGCCGGCGTGGCTGTGCCGGTCCGCCAACCGGATCGGCTGGCAGAGGACATCAGGGGGGTGCTGGAACCCGGGGCCTGGGCCCGCGCGTCGGCCGCAGCCCGCACCCGGTTCGAAGAACGGTTCGCCCCCCAATCCGTGTCCAGGCAATGGGGCCGCTTGCTTGACGAAGCCATGGAGGCCGCTCCATGAGCCGGATCCTGAAGAACATGGGGTGGTTGGCAGCGCCCAACGCGCTGGTGAAGCCGCTGTGGTTCATTTTCATCACGTATGTCTGCATCCGGTTCATGGGACTGGAGCAGTACGGCGTGCTGACGGCCGCGCTGGCGCTCATGAGCATCTGTGACGGTTCGCTCAATCTGGGCACGTCGGTGTACACCGTCCGGGAGGTGGCGCGGCAGCGGGATCGATCCGAACTGTTCTTCTCGAACCTGCTGGTGGCGCGCATGGTGCTCTCCCTCGTGGCGGTTGCCACGGGCCTTGGCATCCGTTGGATGCTGGGCACCGGCGCCATGGATGTCGTGCTGTTTGCAGGCACGTATGTCTTTTTCCGCAATCTGCTGGAATACTGCCGCGCCCTCTTCCAGAGCCATGAGCTGTTCCACGTCGAGGCCGCCTCGACTGTGCTCGAGAAAGTGCTGGTTGTGGCCGGTGGCAGTTGGGCCCTCCTGCTTGAGCCCGACGCAGCGGCGGGCCTTCTGGGCATGAGTGCCGGCATGGCGCTCACATTCGCGGGCACACTGGTCTGGACCACGCGACGACTGACGGCCGTCCGTTTTGATCTCATCTCCTGGGACTTCTACCGCAAAGCCCTGCCGCACGCCCTGCCATTGGGCCTCTCCTCCCTGTTCGTCCTGCTCTATTACCGCACGGACAGCATCATGCTCGAAACGATGGAAGGTGCCCTGGTCACCGGGCAGTACGGCCTCGCCTTCCGGATCACGGAAGCCATGATCCTGCTGCCGTACATCGCCACGGTGGTGCTCCTTCCCCGGATGTCCGCCCTTTTCGAATCCGACGCGAAGGCCTTCTCGCGGCTCTTCCGGCGGGGGCTTTGGGGGACAGCCGGTGCGGCGGCCATGGCTGCGGCCGTCGTGTGGGCATTGGCGCCATGGATCATCGGTCTGCTCGATGGCAGCGCCGATGCCGAGCCGTCGGTGGGTCTGCTGCGCGTCCTGCTCCTGTCGTTCGTGCTCAACAGCATCAACCAGATCGGAACGACCCATTTGACGGCCACCCACCAGCAGAACCGGCTGGCCATCGTCCTGGCCGCGGCAGCAGTGGCCAACATCGTGCTGAACCTCCTCCTGATCCCGGATTTTTCTGCCGCCGGCGCGGCCTGGGCCACCGTCATCACCCAGGTCCTCATCCTGGCCGGATTCCTTCCGGCGTTGCGCCGGCCCTCCGGAACGCACGCTTCAGCCTCCTGAGAACGCGGTTCGCCCGTATCCGGAGCGGGCTTGTAACCGTTCGGCGAGCTGAAACGTACCTGCGGAAACACCACGGGAAGCCTCACCCCACGCTGCTTGAGGGGCCCGGCTCCGACCGGCCCGTGGACGAAACCAGAGAGGGAAACCAATACGTCATGCTACGAAAACGACTCGGCACTGCCATCCTGACCCTGTTCCTGGTGGTCAGCGCAACGGCCCAGGAGCGGGAATCGACCCGCGTGCCGGCCGAATATGAGACCGTTGTATCCGCCGTCCAAAAGGTCATGGGCCTGCTTCAGGACGTCACCCAGCGGCACGCCACCGACCCCATCAACGACCAGATCCTGGCCATCAACGACCGGCTCACGCTGAGCGGACCGGTGACGGGCGGCTTCCGCGACGCACCGGACGAGGACCTGGTGGCCATGCTGCAGGCCATCGAGCGGGATCTGGAGCGGGTGATCCGCGCGCTCGAGCGCGAGGGTGACGACGACCTGGCCCGGCAGATCCGCTCGGTGCAGCAGGATCTGGAAAGCGCCATCGAGGTGGCCGACAAGGACACCCGTATCCGACGCGACACGCCGAACCGATACGTTATCCACAACAGTCGGGATCGCATTGCCATCCGCACCGACGACGATGAGTGGTGGGATGATGACGACGAATGGAAACGTCGCGAGGACCGCAAATCCTGGAAACCCGATGCGCGCGAATGGCGCGACGATTGGAAGGATCGGTTCCGTGAGGGCAACCTGGACTCGATGGCGGACAACGACGTGCTCGGTGAATGGAGCCATCGCTGGCCCTACCAGAATCAGGCCACGTACCGCAACATCCCCTCCATCCGCTACAACCGCGTGGACGGCCTCTTCCTGGGCGTAACCCGCTCGCCGCTCGAGTGGTCGAGCTGGGATCGGGGTCGCATCTACGGCCAAGGCGGATATGCCTTTGCGCGGGGTGAGTGGCTCTACCGCGTAGGGGCAGAAACCCGACTCGGAAGCCGTCGCGGCAATCCTAACTTCGACCTGAAGATCGGGGGTTCGCACCAGCGCAACACGGAGACGGACGACCTGTGGAAAGCCTCATGGGGCGAGAACACGGCCGCCGCGGCGCTCTTCCGTCACGACTTCTTCGACTACCACCAGGTGGAAGGCTGGAGCGGCTACGCCGTGGCACGGCTCACGCGCTATGCCCAGCTGAGTGCCGCCTACCGGGACGAGAGCTACCTGAGCCTGCGCCGTCAGACCAACTGGTCGGTCTTCGGGGAAGGCAATTTCCGGGCGAACCCTGCCATCAACGAGGGGCAGATGCACTCGTTCGTCTTGGCTCTCGAAGGCGGCAGCATCCGCGACCTGACCCGCCGGCCGTCGGGCATGGCCTTCCGGCTCGAAGCCGAGCTCGGTCAGGGCCTGGGTGGGGACTTCGACTTCTCCCGCTACATCGGGGATGTGCGCAGCTACACCCGCCTGACGCGGGATGCCGGCCTGCAGCTCCGCTTCCGGGGTGGGTTCACGGAAGGCACGGTGCCGCTCCAGAAGGCCTTTACGTTGGGCGGCACGGGTACGGTCCGCGGCTACGGCCAGAACCAGTTCATAGGAACGCGGATGGCGCTGGCCAACGCCGAGCTGTCGCTCTACGAGCCGGACGTGATGGACTGGCTGCTCAATGACATCACGATCTTCGGCACGTTCGATGCGGGATGGACGAATCTCGAGGCCGGCACGAACGCTTTCTCGATGGATGACCTCTTCTCGTCCGCTGGCTTCGGCCTCGCATTCGACGAGCGCAAAGTGCGCCTCGAAGTGTCCTGGCCGCTGCGCGACATGGGAACGGGATACGAGCCGTCGGTCTGGTTCCGGTTCAACCCGACCTTCTGACCGGGTTTGAGGCTTGCCTGATATGCTGCGGGGCGGCCG
>JAQCDI010000074.1 GCA_027620595.1 Bacteroidota bacterium
ACGCTGGGTCAAGAGCATTGAATTTGGCTGCATGATGCAGCGAACGAAGGGGAGAACCGGCCCTGTAGTAGGACACCGCCTGGCAGGATCGTCCGCCCGGGGTCGTGCCGGGCTGCTCGGCTGCCGGAATGCGGCAGCTGGCCAGGATCCGATGACAGGTCAGGCACAGGAGGTGCGGTTGTCCCAGCAGTCGCCGACAATGCCGGCACCGGTACGGGACGAGCAGGGTCCCGATGGCCCGTAGCCAAGGGTTCCAAGGCTGTCCGATGCCTGCCCCCGGACTGTCGTTGTACGGTTTCACAAGGCCATGACGGTCCATGAAATGATGATGGAAGCCACATCCGCTCGACACGGCTGGATCGGTAATGCAACCCTGCGTTTGTATACTTTGCTGTCCCGGAATGCCCGGGGCACCCACCCGGACCCTGCCTGACGCCATGAGCATCCGCAAACGCAAAGGAATGTTGATCAAGAACACCAACGCTCGAACGGTGCAGATCGACATGGCCACGCGGACCATTACGCTCGAGCCGGGAGAGGAAGAGCTCGTAACGGCCGAGGAAGTCCTGGACGAAGCCCTCCGTGATTTTCTCCAGGTTCGCGGCGTTTCCATTGTCCGACCGGCCCGGGACGAAGAAGAAGCCGAACTGCGCGAACGTCTCTCCTGAGGCCCATCCGCTTCGTCGTGCGGCGGAGGCTCCGTCGCCCCGCGGTGGACCCCGGTGCGTGCGGTTCGCCCCCCATTTGAACCGGGCGAACCCCGTTGTCCGCGGTTCGCCCCCAACCCTCCCTGCACATGCGGATCCTGGCCCTGGAACCTTGGTACGGCGGCTCCCACCGGACCTTCCTTGATGGACTGGTCGGTCACACCCGACACGAAGTGGACACCATCACGATGAGCGCCCGCTTCTGGAAGTGGCGCATGCACGGTGGGGCCGTGACGATGGCTCGCAAGGCCGAGCATCTCTACAAGGGCAAGGAGAAGCCCGACCTGATCTTTGCCTCGAGCATGGTCAACCTGCCCGCCTTCCTGGCCCTGACGCGGGATGAGCTCGGTGGGGTTCCTGTGGTCATGTACATGCACGAGAACCAGCTGACGTATCCGCTTCCGGAGGGCAAGGAGCGGGACCACACGTACGGTTACATCAACTACCTGTCGTGCCTGGCGGCGGACCACATCGTGTTCAACTCGCAGTTCCACTACGACCAGTTCGTGGAGGCCCTGCCGCGTCTGCTCCGGTTGTTTCCGGATTACACGCACCTCAAGACCGCCGCGCACATCCGGGACAAAAGCTCGGTGCTGCACCTCGGACTGGATCTACGGGGCCATGACAAATACGCCTCGGCCTACGAGGGGCATGCGTGGGGCCCAGGCATGAAGCCGCCCATCGTGCTCTGGAACCAGCGCTGGGAATACGACAAGGACCCCGAAGCCTTCTTCCGGGTCATGAACCGGCTCGACGATTCCGGGCACAAATTCCGCCTCATCCTGGCGGGCGAGCACTTCGAGGAGCAGCCCCGCGAGTTCGAGAAAGCCTTCGAGCGCTACGCCGAGCGCATCCTGCATTACGGCTATGCCGAGGATTTCCGCGAATACAGCCGACTCCTGCACCGTGCCGACCTGGTGGTTTCCACGTCCAAGCACGAGTTCTTCGGCATTTCGATGCTCGAGGCCATTTATTGCGGCTGCCATCCGCTTTTGCCCAACCGGCTTTCATACCCCGAGATCATCCCGGCCTCCCTGCACCGGCCGCTGCTGCATGCTCCGATCCTCTACGACACGGAGGATGAGCTCTTCGAGATCATGGCGCGCATCCTGAAGGGCGCTGACCGCCCGCTTCCGGTCTCCACGCTGCGTAGCATCACCGAGCACCTCGAGTGGAGCCAGCACGTGCAGCGCTTCGACGACCTGTTCGAAGATGTGGCCGCCAAGCGCAGCCGGTTCCAGCTGTAGGCCGCGCAGGTTTGACCCCAACAAGAAGGGAGCCTCGCCGCACTGGCGAAGCTCCCTTCTTCATTTCAGGCCGTTCGAACCGACCGACTTACATGTTGCCGACCATGGCCTCGCCGAACTCGGAGCACTTCAGCAGGGTCGCTCCCTCCATGAGTCGCTCGAAGTCGTAGGTCACGCGCTTCTGGCTGATTGTTTTCTCGAGGGAGTTCACGATCAGGTCAGCCGCCTCGTTCCATCCCATGTAGCGGAACATCATTTCGCCCGAGAGGATGACCGAACCGGGGTTCACCTTGTCCTGGCCGGCGTACTTTGGCGCCGTTCCGTGCGTGGCTTCGAAGATCGAGAGCCCGGTGTCGTAATTGATGTTGGCGCCCGGAGCGATGCCGATGCCGCCGACTTGGGCCGCGAGGGCGTCGGAGATGTAATCTCCGTTCAGGTTCATCGTGGCAATCACGCTGTACTCGGCCGGCCGGGTCAGGATCTGCTGCAGGAACGCGTCTGCAATCACGTCCTTGATGACGATGCCGTTGGGCAGCTTGCACCAGGGGCCTTCACCGATCACCTCGGCACCGAATTCCTCACGCGCCACCTGGTATCCCCAGTCGCGGAACGCGCCTTCGGTGAACTTCATGATGTTGCCCTTGTGGACGAGCGTCACGGAGTCCTTTTTCTGGTCGATGGCATAGCGGATGGCGGCGCGGACAATACGGCGCGTACCCTCCTGGGAGATCGGTTTGATGCCATAACCCGTGGTGTCCGGGAAGCGCACCTTGCCAAAACGGGCCGGGAAGTTGGCTTTCAGCAGCTCGGCAAACTTCTTCGCGTCGTCCGTGCCTTCCTGGAATTCAATGCCGGCATAGATGTCCTCGGCATTCTCCCGGAAGATGATCATGTCGATCAGCTCCGGGCTCTTGACAGGGGAGGGCACGCCGTCGAAGTAGCGCACGGGACGCACGCAGGCAAACAGGTCCAGCTGCTGACGCAGGGCCACGTTGAGCGAGCGGATGCCACCACCAACCGGGGTCGTGAGGGGTCCTTTGATGGAGACCAGGTGGTTCTCGATGGCTTTCAGCGTGTCGGCCGGCAGCCATTCGCCGGTTTTTTCCACGGCCTTCTCGCCGGCATAGACCTCGAACCAGGAGATCTTACGCTTTCCACCGTAAGCCTTGGCCACGGCGTTGTCGAACACGTGCTGGGCAGCACGCCAGATGTCCGGACCGATACCGTCGCCTTCGATGAACGGAATGATGGGGTGATCCGGAACGTGGAGTTTTCCGCCGGACAGGGTCACGGAATCGCCGTGCGCGGGGGTCGTCAGGTGATCGTACATCGATTGCGGGAAAGAGGTTGGAAAAGCATGTGCGGCCGGAAATTCGCTGCTGCACATCGCAAGCGCGAGTGAAAAAGAGGTGCAGGACGCACGTGCCCCGGATTCCCCTACAAGCGGCCGAACAGGGATCGGAGCCGCAACTCCCACACTTTCCAGGTGGCCTCCCGGACGATGGCTTTGCTCATCTTGGACCGGCCTTCGGTGCGTTCGGTGAAAACGATGGGCACTTCTGAGATCCGGAATCCCTTCTTCCAGGCGATGTAGTTCATCTCGATCTGAAACGAGTATCCGTTGGAACGCACCTGGCCGAGGTCGATGGCTTCGAGCACCGTCCGCCGGAAGCATTTGAAGCCGGCGGTCACATCCTGGATCTTCATGCGCGTGATGGTGCGCGTGTAGATCCCGGCGCTGTAGGAAAGAATGAGGCGCGAGAGCGGCCAGTTCATGATGCGCACACCGTCCACGTACCGCGACCCGATCACCACATCGGCCGTATCCGCTTCTATGGGAGCAGTTAGGCGGGGCAGGTCATTGGGGTTGTGGGACAGGTCGGCGTCCATCTCACAGACCAGCTCGTAGTCGTGTTCGAGGGCGAACCGGAATCCGGCGATATAGGCGGTTCCAAGGCCCTGCTTGCCGGCACGCCGCAGGAGGTGGATGCGGTCAGGGTGGCTCTTGGCCAGTCGTGCCACCAGATCCCCGGTGCCATCCGGGCTTCCGTCATCGACAACCAGCAGGTGGAAGGATGCGGGAAGCGCCAGCACCAGGCTGATGACGTGGCCGATGTTGTCGGCTTCGTTATAGGTCGGGGTGACGACGAGTGTCTTCACCTGGAAGTGCGGCTGCGGGGCGAAAGGAAGTCGTTTCAGCCCTGCGGGCTGGACGGGAAATTGGCGTTCTTACGGAGGAAGGCCAGGGTATGTTCAGCGAGCTCGGCGGGGACGGGGATTTCTTCTACCTGCCTGGTCATCTCGATGGTCTGACGGTATTGGTCCAGGTAGTGGTCGCAACACTTGCACATGTTCATGTGTGCCTCGAAGTGCGCCCGGGTCGTCTCGTCGAGCGCCCCCTCGACGTATTCGGCGAGGAACTCGTTCACCTTCTCGCACCCTGGGGCCAGGCCCAGCGCAGTCTTGAGTGCGGTAAGAAATTTCATCTCGGATCGGCAGGAATGGGACAGGGGGGATGCGTCAGTTCCGTGGCATGCGGCGCATGTGCGGGTCCAGCAGCTTGCGAAGGGCACCGCGGGCCCGATGGAGGCGAACCCGCACGGCTCCTGGACTGATGTCCAGCATGCGGGCCACTTCCTCGGTTGAGTATTCTTCGATGTCGCGCAGGATGATCACAGAATTGTAGTCTTCCGGCAGCTGATCAATGCCTTTACGTACCAGTTGTTGTCTGTCGGACAATTCCGTTACGCGGGCTGGATCCCAGACGGCCGGTGTGTCGACAAACATGCCCCGGTTGAACTCGGGCTGCATGCGCTCCACTTCCTGATCCTCGAGCGAACTGATCCTGCGGGACTTGCGCAGGGAAGCCCTGGCAAGGTTGATCCCGATGGCGTAGAGCCATGTGGTCAGCTTGGACTCGCGTCGGAACGTGGACATGCGCTGATAGGCTTGCAGGAAGGTCTCCTGAAGGATGCTCTGGGCTTCGTCATCATCTCCGATGATGCGCACGATGACCCGGAACAGCCTTGCAGACTCCTGCATGACCAGCTGCTCGAAAGCTTTCTCATCTCCGGCCATCAGCGCCTCAAGACTGATGGGGCCTTCGGCTCCTTCAGCCGTCGTCGTAACGAGGTCTCCCTCGTCGGGCGGGGCTCCGTGGACCGGATCTCTTTTTTCGGTCGATTCCATTCGGAAGGTGTTACAGCATCGCGTAGGCGATGCAGGCTTCGGCGTCGGCCTGCGGGTCGTCCGTAACCGATATGCCGAAAATGCGGGCACGTCCAAAGTACTGCATGCCAAGGGCAAATGGAATCGGACCATCTGCGTCTTGCGCGTGCTCGGTCGGCATGAAACGCTGCGCAGTACCCCCTTCTTTGAGGACCGTTCCTTGAACGTTCCGGGTCGGGAGGGAAGATGCGCCGATTCCGGAGGAAAAGCGCTTCCGGCGCATGACTTATAATAACAAGTAATTACAAGCTGGGTCAAATTTGGGTTAACCTGTGAGAAAATCCGCGCATCCTGTCGTATCATCGGGCGCTTTTGGTTGTGCGTCGCCCACCGATGCGGACGCCTCACGCCACCGAGCCCATCCAACGAACCATCATTCGACCCTTTCCCACATGGCCAAGCAGACGAAACCGACGTCTCCGCGCAAAGCAGCTCCCCGACGGAAGGCAGCGCCCAAGACCGCCGCACCGCAGGCGCCGGAATACACCGTCCCCGACACGCTGTCCTTCTCGGCAACGTTTGATACGTACCCCGCCGGGAAGTACGGACACAAGGAGCTCGGCCTGTCCGAGGACCAGGTCATCGGCATGTACCGCAACATGTTGCTGCAGCGTCGCTTCGAGGAGCGGGCCGCACAGATGTACGGAAAGCAGAAAATTGCCGGCTTCCTGCATCTCTGCATCGGTCAGGAGGCCATTTCCACCGGAACGGCCACGGCCATCCAGATCGGAAAGGACAGCGTCATCACCGCCTACCGCGACCATGGTCATGCGCTTGCGCTCGGCATGAGCGCCAATGCCGGTATGGCCGAGATGTTCGGAAAGGTGGGGGGATGCTCGAAAGGGAAGGGCGGCTCAATGCACTTCTTCGACAAGGAGAACGGTCTCTTTGGCGGTCACGGTATCGTGGGCGCGCACGTGCCGGTGGGCGTCGGCATGGCCTTCGCGCACAAGTACAAGGAAGATGGCGGTGTGGCCATTGCCTTCTACGGTGACGGGGCTGCCGGTCAGGGAGCCGTACACGAGGCTGCCAACCTGATGTCCATCTACGAGCTGCCGGCCATCCTCGTGGTTGAAAACAACCAGTATGCCATGGGTACAGCGGTCCATCGCGCGTTCGGACAGACCGAATTCTCCCACTGGGCGGCCTCCTACGATGTGCGCGGCTCCGTGGCCGATGGCATGGACGTCTTTGCCGTGGTCAAGGCCATGCAGGACGCCGCGGCCCACGCCCGGGAATTCCGTCCCACGATGATGGAAATCCGCACCTACCGCTACCGCGGTCACTCCATGTCCGACCCCCAGAAGTACCGGACCAAGGAGGAACTCGAGGCCAAGAAGAACGAGGATCCGATCATCCGCCTGAAGGCCTACATCCTGAACCACAAGATCACCGACGAAAAGACGCTGGACGCCATTGACGAGGACGTCAAGGACGAAATCATGGCGGCCGTCGAGTTTGCCGAGAAGAGCCCCGAACCGGATCTGGATGCCATCTACGATGACATCTACGACACCCGGGACTACCCCTTCCTGGCCTGAGGCCGACCCAACGGGCGGCCGTTGGCCGTCCGACAGCATACGACAACCCAATTCCAGCTCAGTACAGATAAGAACATGGCAATCCTGCAGTTCAGAGAAGCCCTCCGCGCCGCGATGACCGAGGAAATGTTGCGCGATGACCGCGTATTCCTCATGGGCGAAGAAGTGGCCGAATACAACGGCGCCTACAAGGTCAGCGAGGGCATGCTCGAGCAATTCGGCCCCAAGCGCATCATCGACACCCCGATTTCCGAGAACGGCTTCTGCGGCCTCGGTGTCGGAGCGGCTATGAGCGGCCTGCGCCCGATCATCGAGTTCATGACGTTCAACTTCTCGTTCGTGGCCATCGACCAGATCATCAACAACGCGGCCAAGATCCGCTACATGTCCGGTGGTCAGTTCAGCGTCCCGATCGTATTCCGTGGTGCCAACGGCGCGGCCGGTCAGCTGGCCGCCACGCACAACACGTCCACGGAAAGCATCTATTCCACGATCCCGGGTCTGATCGTCATTGCGCCGTCCAATCCCGACGATGCGAAAGGCCTCCTGAAGTCGGCCATCCGCAACGACAATCCGGTCATTTTCCTTGAGTCCGAAGTGATGTTCGGCATGAAGGGCGAAGTATCGGACGAACCGGACTACCTGATCCCGATCGGCAAGGCCCGCATCGCGAAGGAAGGCACGGACGTAACCATCGTGGCGCATTCCAAATCGTACCACATCGCCATGCGCGTGGCCGAGCGTCTTGACGCACAGGGCTACTCGGCAGAAGTCATCGATCCGCGCACGATCCGTCCGCTGGACATCGATACGATTGTCGAGTCCATCAAGAAGACGAACCGCTGCGTCATCATCGATGAGAGCAACCCGTACGCCAGCATCTCCTCCGAGATCACGTTCCAGATCCAGGACCGTGCCTTCGATTACCTCGATGCGCCCATCAAGCGCATCACGGCCAAGGACGTGCCGGCTCCCTACGCCAAGAACCTCATCGAATACTACATGCCCCAGGAAGAGGACGCCTATCGGGCATGCTTGAGCGTCATGTACGCCAAGTAGGCCTTTCAGGGCTTTATGGCGAACCGCTCCCCGATCTCAGTCGCACCGCCTACTGATTGACGGGCGAACCGCCCCCTGATCCTTTTCCCACTCCCCAGACCGAGAAAGCACATGGCCATTGCAGTTGAAATGCCGAAAATGAGCGACACCATGGAAGAGGGTGTCCTCGCGGCGTGGCTCAAAGAAGAAGGACAACCCATAGCTGCCGGAGACGTGGTAGCCCAGGTCGAGACCGACAAGGCGACGATGGACCTGGAAGTCTATGACGACGGCGTGCTGCTCAAGCGCGTCATCGGGGAAGGGGACGCCGTGCCGATCGGTGGCCTGATTGCCATCCTCGGCAAGGAAGGGGAGGATATCTCGGCCATCCTGGCCAAGTACCAGGGTGGTGGTGCGGCCCCCGCGCCCGCCGCCGCTCCGGCCGCTGTCGAGGAGGCACCTGCCGCCGTGGCAGAAGCTCCGGCCGCTGCTCCGGCTGCGTCCGATGACAGCCGCGTCAAGGCCTCGCCGTTGGCCCGCAAGCTTGCCGCGGACCACGGGGTGAACCTTGCCGGACTGGCCGGCTCGGGTCCCGAGGGGCGCATCGTCAAGCGCGACGTAGAGGCTGCCATGGGCGGCGCTTCTGCTCCCGCCGCTGCATCGGCTCCTGCGCCTGCTGCTGCTCCCGCTCCCGCTGAGACGCCCCGTCCGGCCGTGCAGGCCCCCGCTGCACCGGTCACGGTGCCCGGTGGCACGTACGATGCCGTGCGGATCTCCCAGATGCGCAAGACGATTGCCCGTCGCCTGGCCGAAAGCAAGTTCACGAATCCGCACTTCTACCTGACGGCGGATATCGACATGTCTGAAGCCGTGGCCTTCCGCGGCAAGCTCAACGAGAAAGCCGAGGCGAATGGCCTGGCAAAGGTCTCTTTCAACGATCTCGTCACGAAAGCCTGCGCCCTCGGTCTGCGTCAGCACCCATGGGTCAATGCCTCCTGGATGGAAGCCGAAGGGGAGATCCGCCTGCACCACGACGTGCATGTGGCCATCGCCGTGGCCATCGAAGATGGTCTCGTCACGCCGGTCATCCGCAACGCCGACCGCAAAGGATTGTCCCAATTGGCGGCTGAGACCCGTTCGCTGGCCGAACGCGCCCGCAATCGCGAGCTGCAGCCCGAGGACTGGTCGGGTTCGACCTTCTCGACGAGCAACCTCGGCATGTTCGGCATCGACGAGTTTACCGCCATCATCAACCCGCCCAACGCCTGCATCCTGGCCATCGGCTCGATCCGCGACGTTCCCGTCGTGAAGAACGGCGTCGTGGTACCGGGCAAGCAGATGAAGGTCACGCTCTCCTGCGACCACCGCGTGGTCGATGGAGCTACGGGCGCCGAGTTCCTCAAGACCGTCCGCGGCTACCTCGAGGATCCCGTCACGATGCTGCTGTAAGCTGGAGCCTCACCGCTCTCGCGCCACCCGCGGCCTTTTACCGGCTCCCGCCGAGTCGGCGCCACCGCCATCATGACCCGTCTGGCCCACATCTCGGACATCCACTTCGGCCGGATCGCGCATCCGGGCATCGTGGACGCCCTGGTGTCGGACATCAACGCGGCCAAGGTAGATCTCGTCGTCGTCAGCGGGGATCTGACGCAGCGGGCCTTCGGTCACCAATTCCGTGCGGCGCGTCGAATGCTGGAGGCATTCGAC
>JAQCDI010000075.1 GCA_027620595.1 Bacteroidota bacterium
CCGAACAGGTTGCCGCCCAGATGGAATCCAACGTCCATCGAACCCGCCTCGGCTGCCTGCATGCAGGCCATCGTATCCAGACCCGGCGTTTGCGGCAGCTTGAGGTCGTGGCGCGTGGTCAGACCGTCGAAGATGGCTTTCTTCAGCGTCGGCGTTACCCCGATGCTGCCGATGCCCTGCACGTTGGAGTGCCCGCGGATGGGCATCAGGCCGCAGCCGGGTTTGCCCAGCATGCCCCGCAGCATGGCCACCGCGGCAATGAGCTGCACGGTGGCTGTGCCGTGGCGATGATGGGTCACGCCCATGGCCCAGGCGAATATGACGCGTTCTCCGTCGGCAATCAGGTCGGCCAATCGATCGATTTCAGCGCGGGCACATCCCGATCCCTCTTCCAGATCTCCCCACGATCGGGCCATGACTCCGGCTTGGAAGGCATCATAGCCGTGGGTGAAGGACGCGATGAACCTGGTATCCACGAGGTCCCGCTCAATGAGACTCCGCGCCACGCCACAGAGGAGATCCGCGTCGCCTCCGATGTGTGGCTGCACGACATGGGTGGCAATCCGACTGCCGAAGAGGAGACTGCGCGGATCGGACGGAACGCTGAACCGCTCCAGGCCTGCTTCGCGGATGGGGTTGACCACAATGACCTGCCCTCCACGCCGGCGCACACCCAGGAGGGACTTCATGAGGCGAGGGTGGTTGCTCGCAGGGTTGGCACCGATGAGGACTATCGTATCGACCCTGGACAGGTCCTCGAGTACTACGGTGGCCGTGCCACTGCCCGTCACGGATTGCAGTCCGACGCCGCTGGCTTGATGACAGTAGTAGCTGCAATTATTGATGTTGTTGGTGCCGTAGAGGCGTGCGCCCAACTGGAGCAGGAAGGCAGCCTCCGAGCTGCTGCGGCCCGAGAAATAGAAGAAGCTGCGCTCGGGTGGGGTAGCCGCGAGCACACGGGCGGCTCTTTCAAGGGCTTCATCCCAGGTAATCGGGCGGTAGTGGTCGGCGCCGTCTTCCCGGAAAAGCGGTTCGGCCAGACGCCCCGACGCCTCCAGCTGCCGGGGGGACATCGAAGCCATGCGGGCAACCGGGTTCTGCTGCCAGAATGTCGAAGGAATCGGCGCCTGCAGGTCGGCCGCCATGGCCTGCACACTCTTCTTGCAGAACTCGGGGAATTCCCCCTCCTCGTTGACCATGCCGCCAGCCTGCCCGCCCATGCCGACGGCGCACGTCTTGCAGGCGTTGCGGGACGAAAGGGCTCGCCACATGCGCAGGATGCCGCCGGCCGCGCGGGCCTGCCGGAAGGTGTAGAGGATGGAGGACCAGCCGCCGGGTGTCACGCGCGTTCGGGATGAATCCTGGGTGATGTACGAATCGTACACAGTCTACCAATTCAGGCTGCCAAATTCACTCCCCGCCATGCTCTGGGCCGACCCCTTTTCCCTGACCCTGCTTCTGACCGGGCTGATCTTCGTAGCCATGGCCGAACTGACCCGGCGCTTTCCGCCGCGGAAAATCAATCATCTGTACGGATATCGGACCAAGGCGTCCATGTCCAGCCAGGAGCGATGGGACTTTGCCCAGCAGGCCGCGTCCCTGCGCTCCCGCTTCCTCGGGTGGGTGATGATCGGACTGGCCGTGGCGGGATACGCCATTGGCGGCCTCTCTGTGGCCATCGGCATCGTACTGTCCATGTTCGTGCTGATCGGATGCTGCGTCCGACTCCTGATGGGTGTGGAGGCTGACTTGAAGGCACGGTTCGGGACCTGAACGACATGAAAAAGGACGCCCCGGGATGAGGCGTCCTTTTCTGGATGAACGGGCGAACCCTTGATTCACCGGATGAACGGGTCGGAGAAGCGTTCGTCGATGGCCAGACTTTCGTCGGTCAGGGTGCGCAGGAAGGCTTCAAGCGCCGCTTTTTCGGTTTCCGACAGGTTCAGTCGTCGAGGCTGGCCGAAATTGTCCCGCAGCCGGTTGTCCAGGAAGAGATGCGCCTCAACGCCCGAGTCGTAGTGATCGATCACCTCGCGCAGCGTACCGAAGCGGCCATCGTGGATGTAAGGCCCGGTCAATTCGATGTTGCGCAGGGACGGAGCCTTGAAGCGTCCGCGACCCGCTCCTTCGTCGGCCGACGTGTCCAGGTCCAGGCCGTTGTTCAGCGGTCCGGCCGTCGTGAAATCCGGCCCGCCGTGACAGGCGCCACACTGCGTCAGGGGGCTGAAGAACAGGCGTCGTCCAAGATCCTCCTGATCCGTCATTACGCCCAACGTGTTGGCGCCCATGGGGCCGAGGCCACCGGGTCCCGGTCCGGGCTGGCCGCCCGCCGCAAGCCAGGCATCCTATTTCGTGTCCCGGGTGACGATGGTTTCCTCGAACGCGGTCAGGGACTCGGCCATCCGGTCCATCGTTACCTCGTCGTCTCCGAAGGCGAGTTCAAACAGGACATCGTAGTACGGTAAGGCGTCGATCCGGGCCACGGCTTCTTCCAGCGTCAGGTCCATTTCAGCAGGATTCTGGATGGGGCCGAGGGCCTGCTCTTCCAGATCTTGCGCCCGCTCGTCCCAGAACATGCGGCCGTTCGGGTAGAGGACCGTGTTGGCCACCGACATGGAGTGTCGTGCCGTCAGGGCGCCGCCCACGCCCTCGCTGAGCCGGCTGCCGTCCGAGAATCCTTCGGACTGTTTGTGGCATGAGGCGCAGGAAATGGTCCCGTCCCGGGAAAGCTGTCGTTCGTAGAACAGCACCCGGCCCAGGGTCACGACCGCGTTGTCGGTTTCGGTGGCGTCGATGCGAAGCGTCGTGGCCAGGGCATCTTCCTCAGGACTGAACTGTGTTCCGGAATCCGTTCCCTGTTCGCAACCGGCGAGCAGGAGGGCAAAAAGCAGCAGATGATGGCGTTTCATGGCAGGTCCCCGTGGTTCGTGGCGTGGGTACCTGCCATGTTCGGGCGAACCGCAGGGCAGGATGTGTCGGAAGTGTCATGAATCCATCCTGAACCATTCGCTGGGGCCCGAAACAAGCGGCGGCGGCCGCTCACCGGGCGGCCAGATCATAGTTGGCCGTTCCGTGGCCGGACGGGGCGTGATGGTCCTGGGCCTGCGTGGAAAGGGCAAACGACAGGATGACGAGGGGGGCGGTCAGTAAGCGCATGGGGGCATGAAGAAGGTTTTCAGGAATGCTCGAACCCATTTCCTTGACGCGCCACTTCAAAATTCCGTGCCCGAACGCAGGTAATTCCCTACACGTCCTGGGTTCCGGCATTGAGCATTGCGACCAGGGTGGCCACCCGACCGGCATCCGTGCGTCCATCGGTCAGCACGGACGAGAACGCGTGGAAAGAGCGCGGCCGGACAGATGCCAGATGATGGTCCAGGTGTCCCAGGTTGGCCGCACCCACGCCGCCACCGATCACCCACTCGATGCGGCCTGCAGACTGCCGGCCGAGTGCGAGCAGGATCTCCACGCCGCGGGAGGCCGGTTCGCCCCCATCCCAGGCCGTGCCAGCGCTCAGGATGCGGTGGACGGGATAGGCCAGCAACATGTCCAGGGCCTGGGCCCGGTCTTTCGTTGCATCGAAAGCGCGGTGGAAGGTGGTCCGAAGGCCGTGCTGTCGGGCTTCGGCGCAGAGGATGTCCAGCGCCTGCCGGTCGGGAAGGCCGTCCTTCAGGGCGCCGATGACGACGCCATCGGCGCTGGCCCGCGCGGCGTCGGCGATGTCTTGTCGCATGCCACGGACTTCCGCGTCGGAAAATTCGAAACCCCCGTCCCGCGGACGGATCATGGCCAGGATCTCCGGTCCGTCGGTGAGCGCCCGGCGGATGCGCTCCAGGAACCGCGGATCGGGGGTCAGCCCCCCGACATCCATGCGTGCACAGCACTCCAACCGATCCGCGCCGCCCTCATGGGATGCAAGAGCATTCTCCAGAGCCATCGCTTCGGTGGAACAATCGATGCAGATCTCTATGGCAGAGCGGGTCACGGGAAGAATCGGGCTTCTTGGGTGGCGGTCCCGATAGTACGGCGTTCCTATCTTGCGCGTCCAGCTTCCGGCAAAACAGGGCATGATCCTGTCTGCCGGAATCCCGAATTCATGTAACCGACGCGTCGTCATGTCCATGCGATCAGTCCCTTTTCCCTCCCGTTCCACCGCCTTCTTCCTGTTGATCATCATGAGTCTGACCAGCGACGTTTCCGCCCGCCAGAACCTGGACGAAATCGAGCAGCGCATGGCGGCCTACGTGGACGGGCGTGTCGAGCCGGCCATCGACTTCCTGGCCCGGGTGGTCGACATCAATTCGGGCTCGATGAATTTCGAAGGCGTCCGGGCGGTCGGGGCGGTGTTCGCCGAGGAACTCGAAGCGCTCGGATTCACGTCCCGGTGGGTGGACGGCGCCGCGTTTGATCGCGCCGGTCACCTGTTTGCGACCCGCGGTGACAAGGGCCCCCACTTCCTGCTGATCGGCCACCTCGACACCGTTTTCGAGATCGACAGTCCGTTCCAGGCCTTCGAGCGGATCGATGAGGGCAAAGCCGTGGGGCCGGGCATCATCGACATGAAAGGCGGGGATGTGGTCATGGTCGAAGCGGTCCGGGCCCTTGCGGCCGTGGGTGTGTTGGATGAGATGACCGTGACGGTGGCCCTGATCGGGGATGAGGAATCTTCGGGCGACCCGCTGGAAATCGGTCGCGCTTCCCTGGTCGAGGCCGCCATCAAGGCGGATGTGGTCATGGCCTTCGAGCCGGGCGACGGGGATCCGGGCACGGCCGTGCTGGCGCGTCGCGGATTCACGGGGTGGGAGTTGCATACCTCCGGCATCAGGGCGCACTCCTCCTCGGTGTTTTCCGAAAGCACGGGGTATGGCTCGATCTACGAGGCGGCCCGCGTCCTGACCCGTTTCCAGGAAACGCTGGCCGGCGAGGAGCTGCTCACATTCAATCCGGGAATCATCCTCGGGGGTACGACGGTCGAGTTTGATGAGGAAAATGATCGCGGTTCGGCCATCGGCAAGACCAATGTGGTCTCCGAAAAAACGATCGTTTCGGGGGACCTGAGGACGATCTCTCCCGAGCAGCGGGAAGACGTGAAAGCGCGCATGCGTGCCCTGCTCGAGGACAACCTGCCCGGAACCACGGCCCTGCTGACGTTCCGGGACAGCTATCCGCCGATGGGCCAGACGGAAGGCAATGAGCGCTTGCTCTCGATTTTCAGCCAGGCCAGTATGGATGCGGGCTACGGCCCCGTCGTGGCGGGCGACCCGCGGGAAGCCGGTGCTGCCGACGTGTCATTTGCCGCCGGTCATGCCGAGATGGCCCTCGACGGCCTCGGCATGACCGGCGGTGGAACGCATACCACCCACGAATGGGCCGATCTGGCCACACTGCCCATGCAAGTCACCCGTTCGGCCATCACCATGTACCGGATCACCCGGTCATGGAAACGCTGAAGGGGCAGAGCCGATCATCGTCCACCTGACTCCTATCCCGACCCCTCTGGGGACCATGCTGGGCGGCGCCACCAAGGACGCCGTTTGCCTCCTGGAATTCGATGATCGACCGATGTTGCCGACCCAGATGGTGCGACTAAAGCAGCTCTTCGGTCGGGAAGTGAAGCCGGGCTCCAACCCTGTGCTGGAACGGTTGAAGGAAGGGCTGGATGCGTATTTCGCGGGCCGGCTCCGCGCGTTTTCCCTGCCGCTGGACCAGCGGGGGACGCCGTTCCAGGAATCAGTCTGGACCGCGTTGCACGACATTCCCTACGGTCAGACCTGGTCCTATGCCCGTCTGGCCGAACGGTTGGGCAATCCGGATGCGGTGCGGGCCGTGGCGCGCGCCAACGGCGACAACCGGATGGCTGTCCTGATACCCTGTCATCGGGTGATCGGCGCGGACGGATCGCTCACTGGATATGGTGGGGGCCTGCGGCGCAAGAAATTCCTGCTTGAGCTGGAGCAAGGGATCCGGTCCCCGGATCTTTTTGATTTTCCGGCCACGTAGAACCGAACGATCCGGAAGCCGCGAAACCGTACCTTGAATCCAGTGATCCGTCAACGGAATATTCTGCCCGGCAAACCGGTACCGCGTTGTCCTCCTTACTGAACGAACTCAAGCAATCCCGCCCGTTCCGCCTGCCCGGACTGGAGGCCAGTGTGGCCCTGCTTCGGACGACGGCGCAGCTGCGTCGTCTGCTTGAGGCCGACCTTGGGAATCATGGCATCACGCTGCAGCAGTTCAACGTCCTGCGCATCCTGCGCGGAGCGGGGGAAGCACTGCCCACCATGGATATTGCCGAGCGCATGGTGGAACAGGAGCCGGGCATTACGCGGTTGCTCGGCCGTCTGGAATCCAAGGGTTTGATCGAGCGTCGTCGCTGCGAGGACGACGGCCGCCGGATGCTGGTGGGCATTACCGACGCCGGAATCCTTGTGCTGCAACAGGTTGGAGATCCAAAGGACTTCCTCGGGGCATCGGAGGAAGCCGGAATGTCCTCCGAGGACCTGGAAGCCCTTATTGTGCTGCTGGGCAAGGCCCGAAAGGCCCTGGAACGATTCTGACGCGGTTGGCCCGGTTTACTGGGGCAACGGCACGGAAACCGAAAACACAGGATGTGTTTCCGGAGCCGTGATGGCATTGAGCACCTCGAAAGAGAGGTCCAGACTGGGCATCCGATCGCCCGTCTTGACTTCCAGGGTGATGGTATGGTGCGGTGGGACGTCCACCAGGTTGGCGCGGTCCTGGAAACGGAAGGCGGAGACGTTCCGAAGCGTGAACCATGCATCGGACGTGTTCTGGATGCTGACACGGGCCACGGACGTGTCTCCCAGGTAGCCGGACGAGGTTACCTTCAGCGATGCCTCGATCAAGGGACGCAAATGGGCTTCCCGCCCGATGATGGAGTCCAGGTAGTAGGCCACCGTGCGACCTTCGAACAGGGCCTCCCGAATGGCGGCTTCGGAGCGTTCCGTGGCAAAGACGATGGTCACGGGCCGATGTCCACCGCCAGCGATATCGTACTGCCAATCCACCAGGCCGTGGATATCTGACGTGCCGATGATGGTCAGATCATGTTCCAGGGCCAGGGCGATGGCCTCGTCCGAGTAGGTGAGATCGTTGACGACCTCGATGCCGTGGATCAGCCCGCGCTCGATGAGCGACATCTGTTCGGGCTCTAGTCGCGCCACTCCGTCCTTGCGCTGGGCGGTCCAGTTGGGGTGGTTGATGAACGTGAAGCCACCCTGGGCTCCTGCCGCTTCATATGCATCTTCTGCATCCTCCTGGAGCAACGGGTTGGCATCCGAGAGGAAAATGCTGTTGGCATGTCCGTAGGGGAGGGAGCGCGTGATTTCCGAGCCGCGGATGACAATCAGATCGCTTCCTTCAGCGGATCGGGTAGCAATATCGAAGGCCCGATTGCGATCGGGATGGGGAATGTCGGCGCGGTGGGGCTGGTACTCGAGGTGCTCCGTGATGGCAATGCAATCGATGCCATCCCGCTGGGCTTCCTGGACGCGCACAGTGGGCCACACATCGCCATCGGAAAAGACCGTGTGCATGTGCAGATCGCACGTCAGGCTGAGATACTCCGCCGTGTCCGGAAAGGAAATGACCCGCCCGCCATCGTGGGAGTGACCATGCTGGGCTGCGGTGGTCAGCGGGGAGAAGACAAGGAACACGAGAAGCGCGCTTCGCAACATGGATCGATCCGGCTGGACTGGGGGAGGAAGCGGAGATCTAGGTCTCCCGGTACAGAAGAGTGTTAGGAAACCGTGACCAGTGCAGGAGCTGGCCAGACAGGGTCAATTCGCTCCCGGGGACTGAAGGGCGTTCATCGATCGGACCCACTCCCGATACCCCATCACGCACAGGACGAGGAAGATGGCATATTGTCCAGCGAACAGGAAAAGCCCCTTCAGGATGTAGATCGTGATGGCCGCGACATCAATCACGAACCAGTAGACCCAGTTCTCGAGGCGCTTGCGGGCCATGAACCACATGGCGATGAGACTGGCAACGGTCGTGAAGGCGTCTCCGTACGGATAGGCCGGTACCGGCGCATCGCCCGAAGCCCAAGCCTGCGCCCAGTCGATGGAATCATTGATATGTTCGAGCACCCAGGCGGCGATGACGTCAAGGTGGCTCATGCCCCACCCCCACGCGAAGACCAGCAGCATGGTGACGATAGCCCATACCACATTCGCCGTTCGCGACATGGTGGTTACCGGTAACGCCTGGGCCGGGTCGTTTCCGCCGCGCGCCCAGTGGATCCACCCGTACACGTTCATCCCGATGTAGTAGACATGCAGCAGCATGTCCGAGTACAGGAACGAATCGTAGAACACGACGGCGGCCGTTGCCACCGACAGGAGCCCGGTAGGCCAGCACCAGATGTTCTGGCGGGTGAGCAGATAGACGCTCAACAAGCCGGAGAGGGCCGCAATGGCTTCGAGCATCAACATACGTCCGGTACCTCCATCACATTCGGTTCGTGGCCCGTGGCAGCCAGCAGTTGTCGGACCCCTTCGGATTCCAGGACAAGGGTGGATGTGTTGACCAAGGGATGACAGCGCACAGCGTCCGCATCCCAGACCTGCCGGTCGATGACCACCTCGACTGCCCGATCCTTGTCATTCATGACGCCCATCAGCGTGACCGAACCGGGTTCGACCCCGAGGTGCTCCATCAGGCGACGCTCCGATGCAAAGCTGAGCCGACCGGCATCAAGGCGTTGGCCGAGGGCCATCAGGTCCACCTGCTTGTCGTGGGGGACCACCACCAGGACATGTCGGCGCCCCTTCTTGTCCCTGACGAACAGGTTCTTGGTGCGTTGCCCCCGGCGGATGTCCACGAGGGCCGTCACCTGGTCCACGGTGAATACCGCCGCGTGGTCATGCCGCTCGTAGGCAATGCCGTGTTCCTCGAGGAAGCGGATGGCGTTCGCAATGCGTTCGGAGGACATGCCGGGGTTTACCGCTCAAGGCAGGATGGGATCGGTAGCGTCGGTTCGGGAAGGCTGCCAGAAAATAGCGAAATGGATCCAGAGGATGGCGGCCAGGAGGACACCCTGCGAAATAAGGATCAATCCACCACCCGAGATCCGGCCAACGTTGTCGTGGAGGGCAAACGTCAACGAGCGGTTTTCTTCGGACATCAACAGGAAAACAAGGATCGTGGAGGATGCGATGAGGGCCATCAGGAACAGGTGGATGCGGGCCAGCCACACCCAGATCCGGTTTCCGCCCAACAGGACGATGCCCAGGGGCAGGAACAGCGGATCGAAATCCACAGCGTTGATGCTGCCTGCGGCCAGGGCCAACGCATATTGCATTGTGGCCACCATACCGACCACCGAGCACATGACG
>JAQCDI010000076.1 GCA_027620595.1 Bacteroidota bacterium
CAAGCAGGCCCGGCCGCGCCAGGTGGAGGTCACATCCGACGTAGAGGGAATAGGCTCAGCGGAAGATTTTCAGACGTTGGCCGACCCGGATGGTATTCGTTGTCAGGTTGTTCCAGTCCTTGATGTTGGCAACGGACACGCCGTAGCGCTGCGCGATGTCAATCAGCGTGTCGCCGCGACGGACGACGTGCTCTGCGGGCTGTCCCTGGGACGAATAGATGTTCAGGCGCTGGCCGACCCGGATGTTCGAGCCCCGGATGTCATTCCACTGCCGGAGCTGCGATACCGTCACGTTGTATCGGGTGGCAATCTCGCTCAGCGTGTCCCCGCGCTGGACCTGGTGCACCACCGACTGGTTGGTCGGCGTGCCGGCGTCCCGTCCGTCGGTATAGATGGTCAACTGCTGGCCCGAGTTGATGCGGCTGTTGGAGAGGCTGTTCCAGTTCTGGATGTTGTTCACGGCCACCCCGTATCGCGAGGCAATCCCGCTGAGGGTCTCCCCGCGGCGCACGGTATGCACGACACGGACCGGTGCTTCCGCCTCTTTCTGGGGCTGGACGTTGTCCGAGGGACCATCGGAATCGTCCACCCGCTGGCTGGCGGTCCGGACTGGCGTAGCGCTCGGAGCGGCCGGTTCGACCGTTTCCGGAGGGGGTGGGGTCGCAGACGAAGCCAAGGCCTGCTGCTCCATCAGGATGGGCCGGCTCATGCGACGGCGGTACTGGACCGTGGCGCTCGACGCATCGGCAAACTGGATGTCCGGGATCGTGTTCGAATAGTCGGCAATGGGCACCACGAGGCGCTGACCGATCCGGATGTTGGTGGAGCGCAGTCCGTTTTTCTGCATGATCTGTGCTACTGATACCCCGAATTGCGAGCCGATGCCGCTCAGCGTGTCGCCGCGCTTGACGATGTACTCCCCGGACGGCCGGCGGGCCGACTCCGGCAGGGCCTCGTAGGCCACAACGAAGGAATCGTAGGATCCGGTCGGGATGCGCAGGTAGAAGGCGCCGACGGTGGGGGGCAAGGTGTCCCGGCGAAGGTTCGGGTTGAGGGCCTTGATTGTGTTGACATCCGTGTCCGCCATGGAAGCCACATCCGAAAGGCTCAGCATGCCCGTTACCGGTACCACATGGTAGGTGTAGTCGGGTCCGGGTTCACCCCGCTCGAGGCCGTAGGCCGAGGGATTCGAGGTGATGAGCGCAGCGGCGATGTAGGTCGGGATGTAATTGCGCGTCTCGCGCGGCAGGTGGGGGTAGATGTCCCAGAATGTGGGTTTGGCCACACCGCTGGCACGTTTGGCCCGGTTGATGCATCGCGGGCTGCAATTGTATCCGGCCAGTGCAATCTGCCAGTCCTGGTCGTACGCACGGTACAGGTCCCTGAGGTGCTTGGCGGCGGCCCGGGTGGCCAACTCGGGGTCCATGCGGTCATCCACCCAGGCGTTCACGTTCAGATCGTAGTAGCGGCCCGTGGCGGCAATGAACTGCCACATGCCCACGGCCGATGCCCAGCTGCGGGCCCGCGGGTTGACCCCCGACTCGATCATGGCCAGGTACTTGAGTTCGTCCGGCACGCCTTCTTCCTCGAAGATCTGTTCGATCATGGGGAAGTAGGTGTCGGCGCGTTTCATCCAGGTCTGCAGGGATTCGCGTCGTTCGCGCAGCAGGAACTCCATGGACGATTCCACCAGCCGGTTCATCGTCATGGGGAATTCCGTGCCCACGGGTTGCAGACCGGAAGGGGCCACATCCTCGAGGAGCGGATCCTCGATGGACTCCAGCTGGCTGAAGAGCGCGTTCCGCAGGTCGAAGATGTCCCCGAAGGCAGTGAACAAGGTGTCCGAAGGGCCATAGACCCGCTCGTATTCGTCCACAAGCACCCGGTATACGGCCGTGAAGCGCGGATCTTCCAGGAGGTAACTGGCCTTGACCAGCTCGCCGAGTTCGGACATGGCCAGGTCGAGGGCGTCCGCCGCGGCATCCTCGTCGTTCCGGGCCAGCGAAGCCATCAGGTCAGCCTGGTAGGTATAGAGGACAGAAAGTCGCTCCAGGAACGCAGCATTGGTTACGGTGTCCGGTTCTGCCGAGGCAATCGCATGGGCCCGGATGACGGGAGGAGCCAATGCCTGTGGCGGCTTTGCGTCCACCCGGACAAGGTCACGGGAGGCCTGGCGTGCCGATGCCGAGGATACGAGAAGGAGGAGGATCAGGGCGCTGGCGACAAGATTCCGCACGGTGGTCGGGCCTCTGTTCAGGATGAACAATAACGGAGATTGGGAGCGCTGGGAGGGGCCAGGGCGCCTGGAATGACGACAAAACGGTTCTCCATGCCCCGCTGTGGACGCAATCAGAGTGAAAAAGCGAATCTCCCAAGAAGATCCCGTCCCGGTCCACAATAACGCACATTAGCTACAGCAATGCACGCCGCCGGCTCAAAGGGGAATGTTTCCGTGCTTGCGGGGCGGATTCTTGGCCGCCTTGTTCTTGAGCATCTGCAGGCCGCGGATCAGTCGTTTGCGCGTTTCGGCCGGCTCAATCACATCGTCTACATAGCCGTACTCCGCCGCTACGTACGGATTGGCAAACCGTTCGCGGTACTCCTCGGTAAAGCGCTCTTCCTCGGCTTTCGGGTCCGATGCCGCAGCAATCTGCCTCCGGTAGATGATCTCAACAGCCCCTTTCGGGCCCATCACGGCGATCTCTGCCGTCGGCCAGGCAAAGTTCAGATCTCCCCGGATATGCTTGGAGTTCATGACGTCGTAGGCGCCACCGTACGCCTTCCGGGTGATGACGGTGATCTTCGGTACCGTGGCCTCGCAGAACGCATACAGCAGTTTGGCTCCGTTGCGGATGATGCCGCGCCATTCCTGGTCCGTACCGGGCATGAATCCGGGCACGTCCTCGAAGACCAACAACGGGATGTTGAATGCGTCACAGAAGCGGACGAACCGGGCGCCCTTGACCGAGGAGTCGATGTCCAGGCATCCGGCGAGGACGGACGGGTTGTTGGCCACGATACCCACCGTCGAACCGTCCATCCGGGCAAAGCCGACCAGGATATTGGGGGCGTAGTCGGTGTGGATCTCGAGGAAGCGGCCATCGTCCACGATGCGGGTGATGACCTCCCGCATGTCGTAGGGCTTGTTGGGGTTCGACGGAACGAGGTCGTTGAGCGAGGTGTCCGCCCGATCGGCCGGATCCTCGGTCGGTCGCTGTGGAGGCGGTTCCTCGCAGTTGAGCGGCAGGAACGACATCAATTCGCGGATGGCCTGCAGGCACTCCGCTTCGCTGTTGAAGGCCAGGTGGGCCACACCGCTCTTGGAGGCATGGGTGTCGGCACCGCCCAGATCCTCGAAGGACACGTCTTCCTGCGTCACCGTTTTCACGACGTTGGGTCCGGTGACGAACATGTAGCTCGAGGCGCGGACCATGAAGATGAAGTCGGTGATGGCCGGGGAATAGACGGCGCCGCCCGCGCACGGGCCGAGGATGGCCGAAATCTGCGGCACGACGCCCGAGGCCATCGTGTTCTGGAGGAAGATGTCCGCATAGCCGCCCAGGGACACCACGCCCTCCTGGATGCGGGCACCGCCCGAGTCGTTGAGCCCGATGATCGGTGCACCGTTCTCGAGGGCAAGCTTCATGATCTTGACGATCTTGTCGGCATGCGCCTGTCCCAGCGAACCGCCGAAGACGGTGAAGTCCTGGCTGAACACGTACACCAACCGGCCGTCGATCGTGCCGTACCCGGTTACGACACCGTCCCCGTAGGGCCGGTTCTCGGCCAGGCCGAATTCGCGGGTCTGGTGCCGCACGAACATGCCCAATTCTTCAAATGACCCGTCATCGAGCAGGATCTCGATGCGCTCCCGCGCCGACAGTTTCCCCTTTTCGTGCTGCTTGGCAATGCGGTCCGCACCTCCGCCTTCGTGGGCTTCTTCGCGGCGTGCGTACAGGTCCCGGAGCAGTTCGTCGTTGGAAAGCATGGTCTTCGAGGATGATGGACGAGCGGAAGGGACCGGGCGCAATGATGGCCCCTCAGGTTGCGGTTCCGGAATATCGGGCTTCGACGGCGTTGGTGAAATCCACCGCCGTCGTGGAATAGATGTCTATGCGATAAGGCCGAAAAACCCGGTTGGCA
Source organism: Bacteroidota bacterium (assembly GCA_027620595.1). Classification (GTDB taxonomy): domain Bacteria; phylum Bacteroidota; class Rhodothermia; order Rhodothermales; family UBA10348; genus JAAZVD01. The sequence continues at coordinate 4,144 of JAQCDI010000076.1, forward strand.
ATGATGGCCGAGGCCGTGGCCCAATCGGGGGCTTCCACCAGGTCCGCCATGACGGCCCGGAACGTGTCCTCATTCCCGTCGAAGAGTTCACGGATGAACCGGTCCCGTTGCCGCACTGCAGTACCGAGGACTACATGCTGGTTCTCGAGTCGGGGTGCCTCCTGAACGGGAATCGGCTGCGGTGCCTGGGCCGTGTCCGCAGGAGCAGGCGCTGGCGGCGTTGATCCGTCCTCCTTCTTGAAAGACTTCCAAAGGGGTTGTGCTACGCCCTCGGGATCCGGGGTGGCCGTCGGCGTGGGCTCCGTACGTTGTTGGAATCGTTTCCAGAGGGGCAGGTTGTCCTGCGTTTCGGGTGTGCTCTCCGGTGCGGGGGTCGGCGCCGCCGCCTGGCGCGCTGGGGCGGGAGCCGGATCAGGGGGCGGTGCAGGCGCAGGCGGCGGCGCCTCGATGGATGCCAGCACGGATTGCAGGGAGGTGAGGGTTATCATGTCCGCCCGGTGGCGCCGGGCTGCGGCCGCAATGGCTGCTGCCGTGGGGGCCTGATCCTTGGCTTCGAAGAACCGGATCACCATGGGTACCGGAAGTCCGGCTGGCTGGATACCGGCAAACTGCATCAGGTCCCCGAGCGGGCCGAGCAATTCCATCCAGTCTTCCGTGCCGTATTCGGCTGTCAGGCGCCGGTCCAGGTGCACCATGGTGGATTCGAACTGGGTACGATCCACACGTTCCCGCTCCCGCCGGGACAACCACGCATCCACAGCCCGTCCGATGTAAGGGTACCATATGAAGTAGCTGGCACGGCGTCGCAACGATGCGGCCGGCACGGTATCACTTTCGCCGGAAAAGACGAAGCGAGCCAGGGTGTTGGCCGGTTCGACCAGGAAATCGAGGACATTCTCGGCGGCCTGGCGGGCCGCTCGCGGCCACTCGTCCGCCGGAAACCGGGCCAGGGACGTGAGGCGTTGCGCCGTTTCCTGCATCAGGGCATGGAAATCGGAATCATCCTGATTGAACCAGGGTCCTGCGCCGTGGAAGGTTCGTTCAGCTTCCAGGTGTGCGCGCCGCTCGAGCGTACGCAGCAGGAAGTGCTTGACTCCCTCCGGCAATCGGCTTTCACGGATGGCGGAACCGTCCACAGGCCCGGAGGAGGGCAGGGAGGCAAGGATGGATTGTTCGATCCGGTTGAGGATGGGCGCCTTCATGGCAAGGACGGCTCGCGCCGCCGGGGTCGTCGGTGGAAGTCGGGATTCTTCCATACGCGGAATCCCGCGCTGGGTTTGGCCAGCAACCGTGCCGTCCGCTCAGGTGCGGACGGAGATCTCATCCGCAGTCCGGCCACCGCCCCCACCATGCATCAGAACGCTGAATATGCAGATCCCATGAAAGCCCTTCCCTGAGGAATGGATGAAGCCCATACGGCGTCCATCGGGTGTAATGAAGCCGGGGTTTTTTCAACTCCGGATTGCGCGCGTCTTAAGGAACCGGAAGCCGGGACGATAACCCTTCCGAGGCGAAAACTGATTTCATCCAGGATTTGTCTCAAGGCGGTTTGTCCCGGAAAGGGCCCGGTCCTGTAAGACCGGGCCCTTTCCATTTTCTTGCCATCCATCGCCACCTGTCATGGTTCTGAATACGGTTCGTCGTCTGGCAGCCCTCTTCGCGCTCGTGTTGATGACCGCTTTGCCGTCTATGGCCCAGGACGGCAACGGTCGTCCTGAATCCCTGACGGTTTTTCTCGACTGCGAACACTCCTGCGATTTTGACTACATCCGTCGCACGATCCCTTACGTGGATTGGGTCCGGGACCGGGAAGAAGCCGACGTCCACATGCTTGTCACGAGTCAGACCACAGGCTCGGGCGGACGGAATTACGAGGTGCAGTTCATCGGCCTGAAGGCCCTCGATGCCCTTCAGGATGTACATGTCTTCTTGTCCGGCTCCATCAACACGGATGCAGAGCGCCGCGAAGGTCTGACCGCAACCATGGCCGCCGGTCTGGTCCGTTTCTTGTTGACTACCGAAATGGGTCGCAACCTACAGGTGTCGGTACCGGTCCTGGCCCAGAGTCAGGCTCCGGATCTGCAGCAGGGCCCGATCGTGGATCCCTGGGACTACTGGGTGTTCAACATCCGCATGAACGGGGATGTAGAGGGAGAGGAGAACGAGAAGCAGTACAGCGTGGAAACCCGGGTTTCGGCCGACCGCGTGACCGAAGAATGGAAACTCGGCTTGAGCGGCCGATTCAATTACCGGGAGAACCGCTTCGACTTGTCCTCGGGAACTGTCCGGTCCACCCGTCGGGACGGCAATGTCTACGGGCAAGTGGTCAAGAGTGTGAGCGAACGGTGGTCTGCCGGGTTCACCACCTACAACACGACGTCCTCGTCCAACAACACGGATCTGTCCGTTTCGCTGTCGCCGACGGTAGAGTATGCCTTTTTCCCCTATTCGCAGACATCCACGCGGGATTTCCGCGCCCGTTATGAGGTCAACTTCCGGCACAACCGCTATGACGAGCTGACCGTCTACAACGAGACCGAGCAGACCTTGGTGCAGAACCAGTTCATGCTCTTCACCAACTTCCGGCAACCCTGGGGGTCGGCAGGGGCCCGGCTCAGTATGGAATCCTACGTGACCGATTTCGAGGAGTCCCTCTTCGACCTCTACAACGTCAGCCTGCGTGGCAACCTGGACGTCCGCATTGCGCGGGGGCTCTCGGTAAGTTTCGACGCGGAGGTCTCCTCGGTCCACGACCAGATCTGGCTGCCGCAACAGGAATCCAACGACGAGGAGATCCTGTTGGGCAACAAGGCCTTGCCGACCAGCTTCGACTACGAGGTCGGCTTCGGATTCAGCTACCGGTTCGGGTCCATCTACAACAACGTCGTGAACCCCCGTTTGGGTTGGGGTGGTTGAAGCCGGATTACCCGGCAGGATTGTAGGGTCGGCTCCTACTTCTCCTTCGTGGAGGTGCCTATATCCACGGGGCCGCGTCCGGCGTATCGTACCAGAGGAATCACAGAGTGCAGTCCCGCTGTACCGCCGGACGCGGCCCCAGGGCCCCCGGATAAAACGGAAGGCGGATCTGACGACCGCCGACGGGTCTGCATGGTGCTGACGGGGCCGACGCACTTGTGCGCCGGCCCCTCGGGGTTTATGGAGGGGCTGATTCCAGGCGTGGCAGAGAAGCCCGGCCGCCCTATCTTCCGGCCGCCAACCAACGCATCCCATTGCACCCATGTCCTCGAAAAAACGACTCGGCGTCGGCTTCGTCGGAAGCGGCTTCATTACCAAGTTCCACATCCTGTCCTGGCAGGCCGTCCGGGATGCCGATGTGCTCGGGGTCTGGTCTCCCAACACGTCCAATGCAGAGGAAGCCGCGGCGTACGCGCGCTCCCTGCGGGTGGGTGAAGCCAAGGCCTATGGATCCATTACCGAGATGATTGCCGATCCGGCCATCGACTGTCTCTGGATCTGCGGACCCAACCACCGACGGGTCGAGAACATGGAAGAAATCGTGGAAGCCCTCAAGCGGGGCGTCGGCGAGCTGGTGGGCATTGCCTGCGAGAAGCCCTTGGCCCGCAACGTGGCCGAGGCGCGCAAGGTGATGGAGCTGATCGGAAAGACGGATCTGCTGCACGGGTACCTGGAGGATCAGCTTTTTTCCCCCGCCCTGGTGAGAGGGCGCGAGATTGCCTGGAAGCGCGGAGCGGCGCTCAGCGGTCGGCCCTACCTGGCGCGCGCCGCGGAGGAGCATTCCGGTCCCCACGCTCCCTGGTTCTGGAACGGAGAGCAGCAGGGAGGAGGCGTGCTCAACGATATGATGTGTCACAGCGTGGAGGTGGCTCGCTTCCTGCTCACCCGTCCGGGTGCGCCGCGCAGCTCCCTGACTCCCGTGGCCGTTTCCTGCCAGATTGCATCCCTGAAGTGGAGCCGACCCGAATATGCAGCGCTCCTGCGCGAGCGTTTCGGTTCGGGGGTCGATTACATCCGCAAGCCGTCGGAAGATTTCGCCCGAGCAACGATCGAGTACGTGGACGAGCAGGGTCACCCCCTGATTGCCGAGGTGACCACCAGCTGGAGCTATGTTGGACCGGGCCTGCGGCTCTCCTCCGAGCTCCTGGGTCCCGAGTATTCCCTCCGTCTGAACTCCCTCGAGGCCGGGGGTACGGTGTTCCTGAGCCGGAATGTAACGGGCGGCGCCGGGGAGGACCTGGTCGAAAAACAGAACGCGGAATCCGGAGACATGCCGTTCGTGGGCAACGAAGCCGCCGAGTATGGCTACGAGGACGAGAACCGCTACATGATCCGCTGTTTCCTGGATGGCGTGCAGCCCGCAGAGAACTTCCACGACGGACTGGAAGTCACGGAGTTGCTGATGACGGCATACATGAGCGCCGAACAAGGGCGGCGCATCCTCTGGAAACCGGACAACCTGGATACCTACGTTCCGGCTGTGGCGCAGGGCACCTGGAATCCCAAGACAGGCCTCTGATACTTCCCGCGAGGGCTGGATTCGTCGTATGTTGGGGCCCCAAGTCACCCAACAGCCCCGGAAGCCATGCTCCGTTTCCTGACCCTGCTTTTTGTCCTCTTCCTGACGTTCGACGTGTCCGCGCAGCAGCTGGACATGGCGCTCTTCGACGCCATGAAACCGCGCAGCATCGGTCCGGCCGGCATGAGCGGTCGGGTCACGGCCATCGACGCCGTACACGCCGACCCGAGCGTGATCTATGTGGGCACGGCCTCGGGCGGTTTATGGAAATCTACTTCCGGGGGCATCGATTGGACCCCCATTTTCGATGATCAGCCCACCCACTCCATCGGTGCGGTGGCCATCTACCAGAAGACGCCCGACGTGGTCTGGGTCGGCGCCGGGGAAGGCAATCCGCGCAACAGCCAGTCCGCCGGGAACGGTGTCTACCGTTCGGTAGACGGCGGCGTTTCCTGGTCCCACCTGGGTCTCAAGGACTCCCGCAACATCCACCGGATCATCGTGCATCCGGACAACCCCGATGTGGCCCTGGTCGGTGTGCAGGGCCCGGCCTGGGGCCAGACGGAGGAACGGGGTGTCTTCCGCACCACCGACGGTGGCAAGACCTTCGAGAAGGTCCTCTATGTCAACGAAAAGACGGGTATCGGAGACATGGTGGCCGACCCTTCCAACCCCAACCATATCCTGGCAGCCATGTGGGAATTCCG
>JAQCDI010000077.1 GCA_027620595.1 Bacteroidota bacterium
CTGCGAAGAAGGCCATACCGGCACGCTTCCCTCGCTGACGGCTTCCGCCACTTCGGCCGGTGCCCATTCGCTTTCCACCGTGATTACGTCACAAGCGTGTACGAAGGCGCGCATGACGTCCGGGTCGTTCCAGTCTCCCACTACGGCTTCTCCCAGATGGGCCACCGGGCCCGCATGGGTGGGGGACAGGGTGCGGACATGGATGCCCATTCGAATGGCGGCCAGCGCGGTCATTCGACCGAGCTGGCCGCCACCCAGGATACCGATGGTTGGAAAGTGCGCCTTGGGGTGGTTCATGACGGCCAATCAGGAGGAAAGGAATTCGTCCAGCATCATCTCGTCTTCAACGAGTACCGCCCGGGCCTTGGAGCCCTCGAACGGTCCGACAATGCCCGCGTCTTCGAGTTGATCGACAATGCGGGCCGCGCGCGAGTAGCCGACCGAGAGTTTGCGCTGCAGGAGCGATACGGATCCCTGCTGTGCCCGGACGATGATGCGAGCTGCATCCTCGAACAACTCGTCGCGCGGCCCGCCCCCGCCACCGGACATGGATGCCGGGCCGGAGTCTTCCTCGATGGAGGGGAGGAGATAGGGTCCTGGACCGTCCTGATCCCCGATGAACCCGGTTATGCGATCGATTTCCTCGTTGGACACGAAGGGGCCCTGCAAACGTGTGATCTTCGAGCCGAGCATGTAGAGCAGGTCCCCGTTGCCGACGAGGCCTTCGGCCCCGTTCTGGTCGAGGATGGTGCGCGAATCGATTTTCGAGGCCACCTGGTAGGCCAAGCGGGCAGGGAAGTTGGCCTTGATGAGTCCCGTGATGACGTCCACCGAGGGTCGCTGGGTGGCAAGGATGAGATGGATTCCGATGGCGCGTGCCATCTGGGCCAGACGGGCAATGGGTCCTTCTATGTCCCTTCCTGCCGTCATCATGAGGTCGGCCAGCTCGTCCACCACCACCACGATGTAGGGAAGCAGCCGATGCCCATCATCCGGATCCAGTCCACCGGACTTGAAGCGCTTGTTGTATTCGCGGATGGAGCGCACCTCAGCCTTGGCCAGCAGGTCATAGCGTTGCTCCATTTCCCGCTCACAGCTTTTCAGGGTCCCGAGGGCCTGCGACACATCCGTGATGATGGCATCGTCCGCTTCCGGGGGCATGGCCACGTAGTGCGACGCGATGCGGGCGTAGGCGGCCAGTTCGATCTTCTTGGGATCGATCATCACGAACTTGAGCAGGGACGGGGGAACCGAATAGAGCAGCCCCGTCACGAACGAATTGACGCCCACCGACTTACCGGATCCGGTCGAACCGGCTATCAGCACGTGCGGCATCTTCGTCAGATCCTGCAGCACCGTTTCTCCCTCGATGGACTTGCCCAGGATGAGCGGCAATTCCATGGGGTTCTCCTGGAAGGTGCGCGTCTCGATGATGTCCCGGATGCGGACGAACTCGCGGTGTCGGTTCGGAATCTCGACACCGATGGCCGATTTCCCCGGGATGGGAGCGATGATTCGGATGCCCCGGGCCGCGAGGGCCATGGCGATGTCGTTTTCGAGCGCCGTGATGCGGCTGATCTTGACGCCCGGAGCGGGGGTCAATTCGAAAAGGGTGACGGTCGGACCCACTACGGCATCGATGGCGATGATCTCGATGTTGTAGGTGGCCAGTTTATCCAGGAGGATCTGCTTGTTCTCCTCCAGTTCCTCGTAGTCGATCCGATGGGCATTCTCGTCGGATTGATCCAGGATGTCCAGGCCTGGCTGGTCGAACTGGTAGTCGGCGGCCGACAACTCGTTGCGCGACAGACGCCGGGCCTTCTCTTCGCGGCGCTGTTCGTGGACTACGATTTCGACGTCGCCAACGGCACCCACCGTTTCGTCGTCCGCTTGAACGCGCGCAGGTTGGGGACGAGGGGGCAGGGGAGCCGGTGCCGTCCTTGGAGCCGGGGGTGTTTCCCGGGGACGCGTGAGCCGCTCGGTCTCGCGCTGGCGGGCAGCCTCCAGCTTTTCCGACTCTTGTCGTTTCTTTTCGATGACCGCTTCTCGGGCCGTTTCTTCCTTGCGCTGCCGTCGAAGGGCTGCCCGATTTTTCCACGCCGCCTGCATGGCTCCGATGCCATTCTCGATGCGGTCCATCGTTCGTTGGATGTCCCGATCAATGAGCAGCAAGCCAGACGTGAGCAAAAGGGCAAGGAGAATGATAAGGGAGCCGCTGGCACCCAGGATCTGCTGCATCCACAGCGCCGTACCCTGCCCCCAGGCTCCACTCCAGGCCATGAGGTCGGCCGACGCGGAAATGGATATCCACCCGAAAAGCGTGGCCAGCAGGTAAGCCACTCCGAACGTCAGCAGCGAACCCATGCGCAAGCGATCGATCGTTCGGTGGCGAAGCCATCCGTAGCCCCACATGCCACCAATGATGGGCAGGAAGAACACAAAATATCCAAGGAACCCAGGGACCAGCACGCGGGCCAAGGCTGCTCCGGTAAGCCCCAGGGCATTGGCCGCATTGCGGGAGCCCGGGGCAATCAGGGAATCCATGGAGAAACGCCGGGCCAGGAGATCATCGGCCGGGTTGTAGGTCAGGATGGCCAGACCCAGAAGGAGGCAGACCACCATGGTGAGCAGTCCGAGGATTTCTCGCTTTCGCTGGGCGGAAACCAGGGTCCGGGGTTCGTCCTTTTTCGAGCGGGACGGCTTGCGCTTCTGAACGGTAGTTGCCATGTCCGAATCTACGCAGACATTGCCCCATCCGCCAATGGCCGAGGGACCGTCCTTTCGGGGACCCGATTACTTGTGGAAAGGAGGTTTGGCCACCGTGACGGCGAAGGTTCGCCCCCGATTCTCGATATGGAGGACCGCCCCGGGTGAAGTGAGGGCCGCTTCATTGGCCACATACCCCAGGCCTATGCCTTTTCCGAGGATGGGAGACTGCGTCCCGGACGTGACCTCGCCCACCACACGCCCATCACCATCCTGGATGGCATATCCGTGCCGGGGGATGCCCCGTTCGCTGGCCACGAAGCCCACCAACCTACGCTTGGGTCCGGCTTCCTTGATGGCGCGCAGACGCTGGCTTCCCACGAAGTCCGAAGCATCCAGTTTGGTGACCCAGCCGAGTCCCGCCTCAAGCGGGTTGGTCTCCGACGTGATATCGTTGCCATAGAGGCAATACCCACTTTCGAGCCGCAATGTATCCCGGCATCCGAGACCCGCAGGCTTGAGGCCGAAGGCGTTGCCGTGCTGGAGGAGCGCATCCCAAACCTTTGCCGCGTCCTCTGCCCGTGTATAGATCTCCCCCCCGGGTTCGCCCGTGTACCCGGTCCGGGAAATGATGACATCGGATAGGCCCAGGAAGGATCCGTCGGCCGGCTCGGCAAAGGTATAGAACGCCAGCACGGATGCATCGAAGCCCGAAGCGGCCGCCAGGATGTCGAACGCGGCAGGCCCCTGCAAGGCCAGCAAGCCGGTGCGGTCACTGACGTCGGTAATCTCCGCTCCCATAGGATTGTTGGCACGCATCCAAGCCACATCGCCCTCAATGTTCGAAGCGTTGATCACCAACAGATAGTCCTGATCCGCCCTGCGGTACACGAGCAGGTCGTCCACGATGCCGCCATCCTCCCGGCACATGACTGTGTACTGTGCGTTCCCGTCCGTGAGTGCAGCCACGTTGTTGGAAACGAGGTGCTGAACGAAGTCGAAGGCGTGGGGGCCGCGAACCAGGACTTCCCCCATGTGGCTGACATCGAAGAGGCCGGCTGCAGAGCGCACGGCGTGGTGCTCGTCCAGTATGCCGGAGTACTGAACCGGCATGTCGAAACCGGCAAAGGGGACCATTTTGGCGCCAAGGGCCACATGACGGTCGTAGAGGGGGGTTCGCTGCAGGTCGGACATGGGGCTGGATGCTGTTGCGGGTGAGCTGGATCAGACCACCGATGATACGCCCGGTGCTGCGCCCCGAGCAATCTGGGCGTGCTCCTCGCACCGGTATTGGATGTTTCTTGACCTTTCCTCCAGGAGGAAGAACGGATTCTGGCGTCAGAGCCGATAAGCCGTGAATCCAGCCGATTGCAACGCATCCACGGCCAAACCCGCTTCGCTGGCCGTGTCGAAACCCAGACGGAACGTTCCTCCGGTCTGCTCTCGGATGCGGAGCAATTCGATGTCCTTGATGCTGAGATCAGCCTGGAAAAGTGTGGAGGTCAACTCCACCAGGGCACCGGGCCGGTCGGGTGTGAAGACGAACACGTCGGCCAACGGTTTGAGGAATCCTTTGCTGTCAGCAGGGATGAAATTCCGCGTCTGTTCGGCCAGTCGGAACCGATCTCCGATGGCATCCATGGATCCGGCGCGCAGTTCGGCCGAAAGCTCGGACAGAAGTCCGGCGAACGTTTCCAGGGCCGCCTGCGCTTCCTCCCGGTTTCCGTCCAGGATATCCGACCACATCCGGAATGGGGAACTGGCGATCCGGGTCATGTCCCTGAATCCGCCGGCGGCCAACCGGAGCACCTCCGGATCCTGCTGTCGACTTTGGGCGGCGAGGTTGACCAACAACACAGACAGCATTTGTGGCAAATGACTGACGCGGGCCGCTACCCGGTCATGCTTCCGGGGGGACATTTCCAGGAGACGCGCACCAGTGGATTGCAGCAAGGACTGGAATGTGGCATAGCGGGCAGCATCCACATCGCCGGCCGGGGGGCAGAGTACGTAGGTAGCGTTTTCGTACAGCGCGGCATCCGCATGACGGATTCCAGCCTTTTCCGAGCCTGTCATCGGGTGCCCGCCGATCCAGGTGTGCCGCGGAAGGAAGCGCTCGGTCGCCGCTGCAACAGGCTGCTTGACCGAGCAGAGGTCGTGGACCCACGTCCCCGGGGAAAGCAAGGGCGCCATTTCCTCGATAAGGGCAATGGCTGTGTGGAGGGGGGTGGCCAGGATGACCAGATCGGACTCCTGCACGGCGGCTTCCAGGCTTGGCGCCGCGTGTGTGATGGCGTGCCGACGCAGTGCCACTTCCAGGGTGTCGGCTGCGTCCCATCCGATGATCCGGAGGTCCGGATCATGTTCCAGCAAGGACAGCCCCAGGGAGCCGCCCATTAGGCCACAGCCAATCAGGGAAATGCGCTGCATGGATGGAACGGGGGGGAGGCGGGAAAAAACAGGAAACTACGCATCGATTGATGGAAAACCTGTCAAGTTCGGTCAGAGGCGTGCCTGATCGCTTTTCCCTTTGTCCTCCGCAGTATCTTGCCGCCAACGATACAGTGCCCCATTTCTTCCATCCGACATGTCCAAACCGTTCTTCAATCCAGACGACATTTTCCAGTTCGAGTCCCTCCTCGGAGAAGAGGAACGACTCATCATGGAATCTGCTCGTGAATACGCACAGACCCAGCTCGAACCGCGCGCCCTTGAGGGTAACCAGGAAGGCATCTTCCACCAGGACATCCCGCGCGAATTGGGTGAGCTCGGGTTACTCGGGTCAACGATTCCCGAAGAGTATGGTGGTGTAGGCGCGAGTTACACGGCATACGGCCTGATTGCCCGCGAACTGGAGCGGGTAGACTCCGGATACCGGTCATTCGCTTCCGTACAGTCCTCACTGGTCATGTATCCGATCATGGACTTCGGGACGGAAGAGTTGCGGCGCAAGTATCTGCCCAAGCTGGCCAGCGCCGAGATGATCGGCTGTTTCGGTCTGACCGAACCTGATCACGGTTCCGACCCGGGATCCATGGTCACGACGGCTGTCCGCGGAGATGGCGGGTTCATCCTGAACGGTGCCAAGATGTGGATCACCAACTCTCCGGTAGCGGATGTTTTCGTGGTCTGGGCCAAGCTGAAGGAGCATGCCGGGGACAAGGGAGTGATCCGTGGATTCGTGCTCGAGAAAGGAATGCCCGGTCTTTCTGCGCCAGTGACGCACAACAAGATGTCCTTGCGCGCTTCCCACACGGGGGAGATCGTGATGGACAACGTTTTCGTGCCTGAAGGAAACATGTTTCCCGAAGTGATGGGTCTCAAGGGCCCATTCTCCTGTTTGAACAATGCCCGCTACGGGATCGTCTGGGGTGCGCTCGGCGCTGCGGAGAACTGTTTCTCCCGCGCCCGTCAGTATGTGATGGAGCGCAAGCAGTTCGGTTATCCCCTTGGGGCCATGCAGCTCGTACAGACGAAGCTGGCCAATATGGTGACCGAGATCACGCAGATGCAGCTCCTGGCCTGGCGGTTGGGGCAGCTCAAGGATTCCGGCCAGGCACACCCGGCCATGGTTTCGCTGGCCAAGCGCAACAATTGCGGACGCGCGTTGGAGATCGCCCGCTCGGCGCGGGACATGATGGGTGGCAACGGAATAACGGGCGAGTACCGGGTCATCCATCACATGGTCAACCTGGAAAGCGTCAACACGTACGAAGGCACGTACGACATCCACGGGCTGATCCTGGGCCGTGAGCTGACGGGCATCCAGGCCTTCACCCCGCGCGGCAACGATGCCTGACCGGAGCGGGGCGGCAGATGGGACTGGAGAATGTCCAGCCTGTCAATGAGGACCGATCTGGCGTAACTTGACCCACGCTGGAGCGTACCCCTTGCCTTCCGGTCCGGCGGTTTCCACTTAGCAGTGACATGTCATGCCTGTTGCCATCGTAGCCCTCGTCATGGGGTCCTTCCTGCTGTTCATCAAGATGTTGTTGGACTACAACAAGGACAAGATGCTGACCTCGGGAAGGCAAGATGCGTCATCCAACACCTTGCTGCTCTCGGAACTGCAGGAGATGATCAACCAGTCGGTGCAGCAGGCAGTCGAGCCGCTCCACGAGCGGGTCGACCAGCTTGAACAGCTGGCATTGCTTCCCGCTGATGCCGATGTCCGGGCGCCCAAGGCCCTCTCCCAAGGCCCGCCGCGTGACTGATCTGACCCATCACGGATCCTGTCTTTCGAACCAAGCCAGAAGCTCCTCCGATGCCTGAAGAAATCGCCATCCTGTTCGTCCTGATGATCCTGAGCTTTTTCGGAATCACCATGACTTCCATGGTCCTCAGGCATCGCCGGAAACAGCGGGAGAATGCGCCTTCATCGGGAGCGAGCATGACCACCAGTGATCTGGAAGCGATCATGCGTCGGGCCGTGGAGGACGCTACGGCGCCGCTGACCAGCAAAATCGAGGACCTCGAAATGGAATTGGTACGCCTCTCGAGCGGCGCACGGCAATTGCCGGCCCATGACGTGTCCACGCGGCTTTCCCTGGAGGAGATTCCGGAGGAAGAAGTGCTCGACGTCCGGCCGATCAGTGCAAGCAGGACGAAGAGCTGACGTGGAAGGCGTCGTCATCCGTTCCACAGGAAGTTGGCATGATGTGCTGACGACGGAAGGGTCCATTTCCTGTACCATCCGGGGTCGATTCCGTTTGCAGGAGGAGGACGCAACCAATCCGGTCGTGATCGGGGATCGGGTCACGATCCAGAAAAACGTCGACGGGAGCGGGGTCATCGTGGAGCGGCACCCTCGACACGGCAAATTGAGCCGCCGGGCAGCCGGTAGGCGGGTGGGGAAGGAGCACGTCATCGTGGCCAACGTGGACGAGGCCTGGGTGGTACAGAGCGTGCGCAAGCCGCGCATCAATCCTGGTTTCATCGATCGATTCCTGGTCATGGCCGAAGTGCAGACCATCCGGGCCGGAATCATCATCAACAAATCCGACCTTCTGGATGCCAGCGCTGAGGAGCATATCGGGTTTTTTGTGGAGCTCTACGCCGGATTGGGGTATGACGTGCACATGACGTCGGTCAAGACCGGCGAAGGAGTCGAAGAACTTCGGCGTATTTTGGAGCGGGGAATCCATGTGCTGGTCGGTCCTTCCGGCGTGGGCAAGTCATCGCTGCTCAATGCCTTGCAGCCGGATCTGAAATTGCGCACCGGAGGCATCAGCGAAGCCACGCAGAAGGGCAAGCACACCACGACCTATGCCGAGTTGTTGCCCATCGGCGAAGCGCGCCCCGATGGGGGATTCATCGGTGATACCCCGGGTCTGCGCGAGTTCGGCCTCGTGGGCATAGAAGCTGCCGAGTTGTCTCACTACTTCGTGGAACTGCGCGACCGAATGGGGGAATGCCGTTTTCCAAACTGCACCCACGACCACGAACCGGGTTGTCGCATCAAGGAGCTGGTCGAAGAGGACCAAGTGGCGGTAGAACGTTACGAGAGCTATATCAACATGCTGCGCAGCATCCAGTTGGGCGATGCGGACGTCGGGCGCTGAGACGGCACTGTAAGGTCCAAAGATGTGAGATGCCGAGCCCGCCAGTTTGCCTGGAAACCGGCGGTTCGCCCGTAAGCGTCCTCACTCAAGCCTGCCGTTTCTTTCGTCCGCCCGACTTCTTCGTGCCCGCCTTGGCCTGGAGCAGCTCCAGCGCCTCTTCCATGCTCACCGCTTCCGCCGGCCGGTTCTTGGGCAGCGAGGCGTTCGTGCGCTGGTGTTTGACATACGGGCCATAGCGCCCTTCCCAGATCTCCACCGCTTCACCCGATTCCGGGTGCGTGCCAACGACACGAAGGGGCTTGTTGCGTGCTTCCTTCTTGGCGATCAACTCCACCGCACGGTCGAATCCGATATCGAGTACGTCGTCATCCTTGGTCAGTGAAGCAAAGGTGCTTCCGTGCTGAACATACGGGCCGAATCGGCCTATGTTGGCCTTGATCACGGCTCCGGTTTCCGGATGGTTGCCCAGTTCCCGTGGCAGCTCGAGCAGCTTCAATGCCGCGTCGAAGTCCACGTTTTCCGGATCCATGTTCTTGGGCACGGAAATGCGCTTGGGTTTGCCGTCCTGCTCATCGTCGCCCAATTGGACGTAGTGGCCATAGGGCCCCTTCTTGACGAAAACGGGCTGTTCGTGATCCGGATGGATGCCCAGGATATCGTCGCCGCGACCTTTCTCGTCGATGAAGGCGGCCAGGTCCGCTTTTTCCAGGTCGCCAGGTGCTGCTTCCGGAGGAATCGATGCCACCTTGCGGTCATCGCCGTCCTCGAGTTCAACGTAGGGTCCGTACTTGCCGACACGAACCACGTAAGGGGCCCATTTCTCGAAAGAAATGCCGGAGACCTCCCGGGCATCGATGGAATCCAGCCCTTCTTCGATGGATGCCGCCAGCCCTTTCTCTCCCTCGTAGAAACTCTTCAGGTACGGAAGCGCCTTGAGTTTGCCCTCGGCGATGTCGTCGAGGACCTGCTCCATGTCGGCCGTGAACCCGGTGTCCACCAACTCCGAGAATTGCTGTTCCAGCAGGTTGTTGGTGGCAAACGCCGTGAAGGTCGGAATGAGTTGGCTTCGTT
>JAQCDI010000078.1 GCA_027620595.1 Bacteroidota bacterium
ATACTTCACGTCGAACATGTCGGCTAGGAAGCTGGCGCTCAGGTCTGCCAACTGCGGCGCTGCGGCGGTCGAAATGGCCGGATCAAATCCGAGCCAGAGGCCGATGGATACGAGGAATGTGACAGTGGTCACACCGAGCGCGGACCATTTGATGGCCGATTCACTTCTGGCCAGCATCGTCAGGACCGCTCCTGCCAGGGGCAGGAAGATGACGATCGATGTGAGGTACGGAATATTCATGGTGGTTCAAGGGAAGGGAGGCCTGTTAATCGACCTTCCGATCAGAACAGCATCAGCCAGATGATGAGGACCACGCCGAAGACGATGGCAACGGCGTAGGAATGCACGAGTCCGGTCTGCAGGTAGCGCAGCGTGAAGCTGAGACCCCGCGTAAAGAACCCGGTGAAGTTCACGAGACCGTCGATCACGTATTTGTCGAACGGTGCCAGGCCGTGGATCGAACCGCCGATGAGCGGGCGCACGATGGACTTGTCGTAGGCTTCGTCCAGGAAGTACTTGCCCTGCCAGAGGCGGTAGAGGCCGCCGAAACGCGAGGCCAGGGCTTCATCCTGGGCCAGACCCTTCTTGGTGTACCAGCCCCAACCGATCCAGACACCCAGGATGGCCACAGCCGAACCCAGGGCAATCAGGCCCCATTCGATGGCCAGCGCTACGTGTCCGTCAAAGGCCATTTCCGCCACGGGGCCGTGCTCGCCGGCCAGCCAGTGGTGGATCCAGTTCAGGTCGCCATGGGCGATGACGGCTGGAATGCCGAGGTACCCACCGACGATCGAGAGGCCGGCGAGCACCCACAGCGGAATGGTCATCTGCCAGGGGGACTCATGCGGCTTGATCGTGTCGGCGTGGGGCCAGCGCGGCGTGCCTTCGAACGTCAGGACGTAAGCGCGCGTCATGTAGATGGCCGTCAGGAAGGCAGTGATCAGGCCCACGATCCAGGCAAACCAGGCGGCTCCCATGCCGTTCGAACCGGCTTCGAAGGCCTTGAAGAGGATCTCGTCCTTGGAAAAGAAGCCCGAAAGGAGCGGAATCCCGGCGATGGCCAGCGTCGAAATGAGGAAGGTCATTCGGGTGGCCGGCATGAACTGCTTCAGGCCTCCCATCGTGCGCATGTCCTGCGGATCCAGGTGGTGGCCGTGGCCGTCATGCTCGAGCTCGTGCTCTACGCCGTGCATGCCGTGGATGACCGAACCCGAACCGAGGAAGAGGCAGCCTTTGAAGAAGGCGTGGGTCATGACGTGGAAAATGGCCACGTAGAAGGCGCCGACGCCCGAAGCCACGAACATGTAGCCCAGCTGGGAGACCGTCGAGTAGGCCAGTACCTTCTTGATGTCGTTCTGCGTGATGGCAATCGTGGCGGCCACCAGGGCGGTCGTAGCACCCACGATGGCGATGGCGCTCATCACGCCCGGAGCTGCCATGACGACAGGAGAGAGGCGGGCCAGGAGGTAGAGACCTCACGTATTGCTCGTGGCCGCGTGGATCAGGGCCGAAACCGGGGTCGGACCCGCCATGGCGTCCGGAAGCCAGGTGAACAACGGGATCTGGGCGCTCTTGCCCGTCGCGCCGATGAAGAGCAGCGCCACCACCCAGTAAGTCGAGCTCTGGCTCATCGAAAGACCATCGGTAAGGATGGTATCGAAGTCGAGGGCACCGATCTCGCGGAAGATGATGAACATCGCCAACAGGAAGGCGAAGTCCCCGACGCGGTTCATGATGAAGGCCTTGCCCGCGGCCGCGCTGTTCTTCAGGTTCTTGTACCAGAATCCAATGAGCAGGTAGGAGCAGAGGCCGACGCCTTCCCAACCCAGGAACAGGACGACGAGGTTGTTGCCCAGGACCAGGTTCAGCATGGCGAAGATGAACAGGTTCAGATAGGCGAAGAAGCGCCAGAACCCGTCATCCCCGTGCATGTAGCCGATGGAATAGAGGTGGATGAGGCTTCCCACTCCCGTGACGATCATCGTCATGAGCAGGGAGAGCTCGTCGATCCGGTAGGCGAAATCGACCGTGAGATCGCCGGCGGCCATCCACGTGAAGACGGGGGCCACAATGGCCTCGCCGTGGAAGGAGGCGAAGAGGCTGACCGTGATCAGGAACGGCACCAGCACCATGGCCGTGCCGACGATTCCGATCAGGCCCTCCTGCTTGCGCAGGGCCGGCAGGAACAGTCCTCCGAGTCCGTTGAAGGCGGCGCCGATCAACGGGAGGAGGATGACCAGTTTGATGAGCAATTCAGGCTGCATCGGGCAGGGGGTCGTGGGTCGGCGCCTCGACCGGCGCCGCCCGGTGATGGCTTAGTATTTGAAGAGGTTGAACTGCGTCACGTCGATGGTCAGCTTGTTGCGGAAAATCGCAATGACAAGCGCCAGGCCGACTGCAGCTTCTGCCGCGGCGACCGACATGACGAAGAACACGAGGATCTGACCGGCGGTATCCCCCATGGCCTGGCTGAGCGCCACAAGAGTGATGTTGACCGAGTTGAGCATGAGCTCAACACACATCAACATCACGATGGCGTTGCGCCGGAAGAGGAATCCCAGCACGCCCATCGTGAAGAGCAGGGCGCTGAGCGTCAGATACCAGTTGAGCGTGATTTCCATGGGGAAGGGGTCTCGTTTCGTCCTGGAATCAGACGGGTTTGCGTTTGGCAATGACCACGGCGCCGATGGTGGCTGCCAGCAGCAGCACGCCGATCACTTCGAGGGGCATCGCGTAACGGGTGAACAGCACCTTGGCCAGCGTGGTGGCCGATCCGGACTCGGCTGCTGCTTCCAGGGAAACCGGATCGGGCAGCATGTCCAGCGAAGAGGCCACTACGAACATCAGCATGGCCAGAAGGCCCATGCCCAGGAAGAAGGCAATGACCCGCCGCCATTCGATGCGCTTCAGGTCCGGCAGTTCGGACAGATTGAGGAGCATGATGACGAACAGGAACAGCACCATGATGGCTCCCGCATAGACCAGGATCTGTATGACCGCGATGAACTCGGCATTCACGGTCAGGTACAAACCTGCCACACAGAACAGGTTGAGGATGAGCCAGAGAGCGCTGTTGACCGGGTTCCTGGAGATGAGCATTCCCAGTGCGGCGGCGATGGCAACACTCGCCAGCACGAAGAACAGAATGGAGGCGGTCATGAGCGTGGGTGGAGCAGTAAAAATCGGTGTCGGGCAGCGCGTTGACGCCGCAGAGACACCTTGGACAATTCGGCGCGCAAATTAGCCAAGGGGATATGCATCGGCAAGAAAAGATCCGATAAAGACCCTCGGCCCACCGGGACCTCTTTGATTCCGCCAGACCCGGATTGGGTAAGGGGCTTTCGGTGGGTGTACCCTTCCCGATTCCTGTCTGCCGAGGGGTCTTCCTGCGGCGTGAGCGTCACGCCCAGCGGGAGTCCCTTCGCCGCTCCCGGACACATGTACCGCATCATCCTCATTTCCACCCCCGCCGCGCCTTCGAAGGATGTCTCATCCTCGACGCGCCGCCGGATTGCTGGCTGAGGCGGCTCCCGTTTCCCGTCGGCCCCGGGCCGAATTAAAAGCAGCCTGTCCGCCCGCAATCCCCTGTTCCATCTGCCATTCCATACAGATGGGCGGACAACGCTGATGATGCATCTTTTCCGGATCGGGTCCGTCTTCGGTGGCCAACGCTTCAAGGCCCCGATCAGGCCCCGGGAATTCCGATCGTCTGACGCTCGTCGCCCGTCTGCCATCCTGACGACTCCATGACGCATCCAGAATCCTCCCTGCCCGAACAATCCCTCTGGCGCGACATCCTGAGCGCGCTGAGAGGCAAGCATCTCGACTACACCAGCGGCAGCCTGTGGCGGGCCATCATCGTGCTCTCGGTACCGATGGTGCTGGAGATGTTCATGCAATCGGTCTTCGAGATCGTGGACATCTTCTTCGTGGGCAAGCTCGGTTCAGACGCGGTGGCGGCCGTGGGACTGACCATGCCGCTCATCATCGTCCTTTTTGCCATAGGTCTTGGTCTTTCGATGGCTGCATCGGCCATGGTGGCCCGCAGGATCGGCGCCAAGGATACAGACGGCGCCGCCCGGGCCGCCTGGCAGGCCATCGTGCTCACCGTGGGATTTGCCATTCCGGCCGGCGTGGCGGGTGCGTTCTACGCCCCGGACCTGCTTGACCTTATGGGCGCCACGCCGGCCGTACGCGACCTCGGGGGTGGCTATGCCTCCGTCATGCTCGGCTCGAACCTGCTCATCCTGCTGCTCTTCCTGTTCAATTCGGTTTTCCGGGCCTCGGGAGATGCCAGCGCGGCCATGCGCGCCCTGTGGATTGCCAACATCCTGAACATCATCCTGGACCCCATTCTCATCTTCGGTTGGGGACCGGTGCCGGCCATGGGCGTGACCGGCGCGGCCGTGGCCACGGCCATCGGCTGCGCCGTGGGCGTGCTCTACCAGATCCACCTGCTGACCAGCGGCAAATCGAGGATCCGGCTGGGCAAGGAGCAATTCCGGATCGAACCCACCGTGCAGCGCACCATGATCCGCATAGCCGGGCCCGGCATGCTGCAGTACCTCGTGGGAACGGCCAGCTGGCTGGCCGTCATGCGCCTGGTGGCCGGTTTCGGCAGTGATGCGCTGGCAGGGTACACGGTGGCCATCCGCGTCATCATCTTTGCCCTGCTGCCTTCGTGGGGGATCAGCAACGCTGCGGCCACGCTGGTCGGACAGAATCTGGGCGCCGGTCAGCCGGATCGGGCCGAACGGTCCGTCTGGCTGTGCACCCTCCTGGACATGGGGTTCCTGACCCTCATGGGCGCCTTCTTCTGGGTGTTCGCCCCCGAAACTGTGGCCATTTTCATCCCGGACGCCGCTGCGCAGGCCGTGGGCATCCAAAGCATGCGCATCCTGACGGTTATCTATCCCATCTGGGCGGTCGGCATGGTCACCGTGCAGTCCTTCAACGGGGCGGGGGACACGCGAACCCCCACCTGGATCCATTTTGCGTGCTACTGGCTGTTGCAGATTCCGCTGGCCTGGCTGCTGGCCTATCCGATGGCGATGGGTACGCAGGGCATCTTCCTTTCGATTGCCGGCGCGCAGGTCATGGCCGCTCTCGTCAGCGCCTACCTGTTCCGCAAGGGGCGCTGGAAGAGTATTTCGGTCTGATCGTTCCGGATCCGCACAGAGCGTGGGTCGTAAGGGTTCGCCCCTTCCGACCATTCCTCCCGGCCCGTGGATCGCATCACTGCCCGTCTTGCTGAACTGGAAGCCCTTGGCGCTCCGCCCAGCCCGCACGCCCTGTTCGTACCGGGTAGGATCGAGGTCCTCGGCAAGCACACCGACTATGCGGGAGGGGAAAGCCTGACCTGCGCCTCCACCCACGGGTTCGTTGCGTTCGTCCATCCCTGGGACGCTCCGGTACTCCGACTGGAGGACCTGGCCCGCGGCCAGACAGCCGAGCTTGATTTCAGCGATCCCCGCCCGCAGGCATCCTGGCAAGTGTATCCTGCCGCCGTGCTTCGCCGGGTCGTCCGGCATTTCGGGGCGCCGAAGCACGGCGTCCGGATCGTCATGGCCTCGGACCTGCCCAGCGCTTCGGGCATGAGCTCGTCGAGCGCGCTGGTGGTCACCGTCCTGCTGGCCCTGCTCGGGGAGCATGAGGGACCCCTTCCCTTCGAGAACCGTGCCGACCTGGCCGGTTTCGGGGGCGCGGTGGAGTCGGGTGCCGACTGGCGGGACCTGCCCGGGGATGCCGGTGTGGGCACGAAAGGCGGCAGTCAGGACCACACGGCCATCCTGTGTGGCGCCGAGGGGCATCTGTCCCTGTTCGGCTACCACCCCATCACCTGCCACGAACGGGTGGCCTGGCCGCAGGATCAGGTTTTCGTGGTGGCTGGAAGCGGCGTCAAGGCCCGCAAGACCGGGGAGGCGCTCGAACGCTACAATCGCGTCAGCTGGCGGGCTGCCGAAGTGGCCCGGCTGTTCGGCGCAGACATCGACCGGCATTTCAGGCACCTGGGAGGCATGATGGGCGAACCCGATTTCGACCGGGAAAGCCTCCGCTGGGCCATCACGGATGACGACCTGTGGGACCGGTTCCAGCAGTTCGAGCGGGAAACCAGCCACGTCCTGCCCGAAGCCCTGCGCGCCATCAACGAAGGCGATTGGGCGCGTTTCGGCGCGGCAACGGCTGAATCACAGCAGATGGCTGCGGACTGGTTGGGCAACCAGGTGCCGGAGACGGAGTCCCTCGTGCGCTTGGCCATCGAGAACGGAGCCCATGCGGCCAGCAGCTTCGGTGCCGGCTTCGGCGGGGCCGTCTGGGCGGTCGTACCGCGCGCGCAGAAGGAATCGTTCACTGCCGCATGGCAAGCCGCCTTTCACACCGCCTTCCCGGCACAGGAAGGCAGGAGCGTCTTCCTGAACGACGAGCCGGGAGCGCCCGCCTGGACCAGTTCGGCCGGTGTCCTCGGAGGCCGGATCAGCAGCTGAATCCGGTCAGGCACGGTTCGCCCGTCAATGGAATCAGGCGAACCGGATGTTGGGCCAAACGCGCCTCAGACCAACGGCACAGCCGAGTGCCAGCACGCCCGTGATGAGCGCCGGCGTTGTCTGACCGTAGAGGACGTACCCTGTCGTGAACAAGGTGCCGTAGATCATGCCGGCGCCGAAGACCATGCCCAGCACGGCCTGCGGGAAGTCCGAGCCGTCTTCACTGGCATCGGAGCCAACAGACGCGGCGATGTGCGTCCAGCCCTTGCCGCCGGGCCGGATCTTGCGGTAGAAGGACTGCAGGGTTTCGGTATCCGTCGAGGGGAAAAGGTAGGCCGCAGCCACCCAGCAGCACGTGGTGATCAGGACGCCGGCCAGCAGCT
Organism: Bacteroidota bacterium; assembly: GCA_027620595.1. Lineage (GTDB taxonomy): Bacteria > Bacteroidota > Rhodothermia > Rhodothermales > UBA10348 > JAAZVD01. Next base: position 6,869 of record JAQCDI010000078.1, read on the forward strand.
GACCCCAACCGGGCATTCCCATGCCGTCGGTGAACGTGAAGACCATGGCCACGATGAAGGACACGATCATGGCCGTCAGCTCGGCTTCGGCATTGATGCGCCACCAGAACCAGCGCAGGATGAAGATGAGTCCGGTTCCGGCGCCGATCTGCAGGATGATGTTGAATACCTGCAAGGCGTTCTCGAGGAACAGCGCCAGGGTGCAGGCCACGATCATGAGCACCACGGTGGCCAGGCGGCCCGCCCAGACCTGTTCGCCCTCGGTGGCTGTCGGGTTGACGAAGCGGTGGTAGAGGTCATTGACCACGATGGAAGAGCCCCAGTTGACCTGGGAGGACATCGTGGACATGTAGGCGGCGGCCAGCGATGTGACCACCAGTCCGAGCAGGCCCGCTGGCAGGTAGGTCAGCATGGCCGGATAGGCCAGGTCGTTGCGCACCACCTGTTCCGGGACGTGAGGGAAACGCTCAGCAATCGAGGCCAGGTCGGGGAAGACCACCAAAGAGGCCAGCGCCACGAGGATCCACGGCCACGGGCGAAGTGCGTAGTGCAGGATGTTGAAGAGGAGGGTGGCTCCGGCTGCTTCCCGTTCGGTACGGGCCGAGAGCATGCGTTGGGCCAGGTATCCACCGCCACCGGGCTCCGCGCCGGGGTAATATGCCGCCCACCACTGCAGGGCAATCGGGATGAGGAACACCGGTACCAGGTCTTCCATGGACCCCGAGGAGAAGGAAGGCAGGAAGTTGAGGGCCGGTCGGACGTTCTCGTGCTGCAGGAGCTGGCCGAGACCACCCACCTCGGGTAGATTCAGGACGTAGATCGTGGCCCAGATGCTGCCGACCATGGCCATGGCAAACTGGATCATGTCCGTCAGGACCACGCCGCGGAAACCGCCCAGGGCGGAGTAGATCATCGTGATCGTGGCCGCGATGACCACCGTCTGGAGGGGGGTCCATCCCATCATCACGCTGCCGATCTTGATGGCGGCCAGGGTGACCGAAGCCATGATGATGATGTTGAACACGATCCCCAGGTAGACCGCCCGGAAACCCCTCAGGAACGCTGCAATCTTGCCGGAATAGCGGATTTCGTAGAATTCCACGTCGGTCAGGACGCCGGACCGGCGCCACAGGCGGGCATAGAGGAAAACCGTGAGCATGCCCGTCAGAAGGAAGGCCCACCAGGTCCAGTTCCCGTCGGCCCCGTTGCCCCGGACGATGTCCGTCACGAGGTTCGGCGTGTCGGTCGAGAACGTGGTGGCCACCATGGAGATACCCAGCAGCCACCAGGGCATGGACTGATCGCCCAGGAAGAAGGCGCGGAAGTCCTTCCCGGATCGACGGGAAACCGACAGGCCGATGAGCAGGGAGACGGCAAAGAAGCCGCCCATGATGAGCCAGTCGAGCGTGGACAGATGCATGGCGACGGGATTGGGTTTGGGTCGGCGGCAATGTACTCCATCTGTGCAAAACTGCCGACCCGCCAACGTGACATTGGATGGCCCCGGGCCTAACTTCTCCGGCCCATCCCCACCCAACCCCCAAGGACATGAAGAGACGGAATTTCCTCCGGGCCGGCGCGCTGGCCGGTGTAGGCGCAACGATCGGTTCGGGCGAGGCCCTGGCCAAGAATGTCGAGAAGAAGGCGGCTTCCATCCTGAGCGGCAAGGATGACCGTACCGCACGTATCGGGTTCATCGGTGTGGGATTGCGGGGACGCAACCATCTGGAAATCATCCTGCGCAGGGACGACTGCCAGGTAACGGCCATCTGCGACATTGATCCGGATGCGCTTTCGGCGGCACGCAAGATGATCAGTGACTTCGGCCATCCGGCTGCCGCTGAATACACGGGCAGCGAGCATGCCTATGAGCAGATGCTCGAGCGGGACGACATCGACGGCGTCATCATCTCCACGCCCTGGCTGTGGCATACCCGCATGGCCGTTGCGGCCATGAAAGCCGGCAAGTATGCGGGCGTCGAAGTGTCGGCGGCCAATACGATGGAGGAGTGCTGGGACCTGGTCAACACGTACGAGGCCACGGGCAAACCGTGCATGATCCTCGAGAACGTGTGTTACCGGCGGGACGTGATGGCCATCCTGAACATGGTCCGTGAGGGGCTCTTCGGGGAGATGATCCACCTCGAGTGTGGCTACCAGCATGACCTTCGGGCCGTAAAGTTCAATGACGGAAAGCAGGCCTATGGCGGGGGCGTCGAATTCGGGGAAAACGCCTTTTCGGAGGCCAAATGGCGCACCTGGCATTCGGTGCACCGCAACGGGGACCTGTATCCGACACACGGCATCGGCCCGGTGGCCATCTATACCGATATCAACCGCGGCAACCGCTTTGTTTCCTTGACCTCGACAGCCTCGAAAGGCCGCGGACTGCACAATTATATTGTGGACCAGGCGGGGAGG
>JAQCDI010000079.1 GCA_027620595.1 Bacteroidota bacterium
CGCCCCGACAACCGTTTCCTCAGGTCAGTCCGGTTTGCCCTTGGAAGGCTGTTGAAAATCTCGGGTGTGACAGCCTTCTGAAAATCAGCGCAGTTCGAACTTGACCGGATCCAGGGAGACCTGCCACGTCCCGTCGGCCGTCTGCCGAAGCCGGGCGTCGTCGGTCTCGCTCATGGGTTCGCCCCCCGCACCGAGTACGATGGTCAAACGGCCGTTCGGTCCGGAAACCGTGATCTCGATGGCATCGATAACCGGAGTTTCCGGGTTGACCGGATCGATGTTCTCGCTGACCACGAAATTGAAACGGGTGATCCCCGGTCCGCGGACCACGTGCTCGTAATCCATGCCGCCCAGGAAAGCGGTGTCTTCAATCTGGGCCGACGTGGTGCCGCCCACGCGGATGGCCGTTCCGGAGACGTTGACCGAGAAGGTGGTTCCGGGTGCCAACGGGTTACCGTTGTAGTCCGTCACGTCGACCTGATAGAACTGGTTGATGCGGGCCGTCCCCGGCGTCACGCCGAGGACCGGAGTACCCGAGAAGACGACCGGGGTCGTGGCCGTCACCTCGTTCTGCTGGTCGTCGGCCGTGGTCGCTGTAACGTGGCCAATACCGTTGGCTGGGAGGGGGTTGGCTGAGAGCAGGGTAGCCGAGCCTTGGCCGTTCTCATCCGTGAGGGTCGATCCTTCAATGACACCGTGGGTGGTCGAGAAATAGACCGCCGTTCCGATGCGTGCCGGATTGCTGTATTTGTCGCCGACGATGACGCTCATCCTGTTGGTCAGGCCGTAGGCATTCAGGCCCGGGAAGTTGCGAACCGCAGGGCCGAGGCTGAAGTGGGTCTGGTCGGGCAATCCGCCATGGATGGTCACGGCCACGGGTTGGGAGCGGATCAGGCGGCCATCCACCGTGGTTTCGGCGATCAACTGGACGATTCCGGCGCGGGTACCCGAGGAAATGACCACCGTGGCCACCCCGTTGTTGTCGGTCTCGGCCACGGCCGGTGCGATGAATTCTCCGCCACCGGGCTGTGCGCCGAAGCGGAAGCGGACTTCCGCCTTCTGGTTGAGGATCACCGGATTACGCAGCGAGTCGGCCAGTTGGAAGGTCAGGCTGACCTGTTCTTCGGCACCGGATTCGCGTACCCCGATGGACGTGGCCGTCTGGTCGAGCAGGATGATGTTCGAAGCCCGCCCGGAAGTGGCATCAGGCTCCGCCACGGGGGTAAGACGGAACGTGGGTACCGTTACGCTGCGACCGGCAATGGCCAGCACCGGCAGGCTTTCCGAGCGGAAACCATCGGCATTGGCGGTAACCTGCAGGTCCATCGTGGAGTCGATTTCCACATCGAAGGTGTAGCTGCCGTCCTCCATGGCTTCGAACAGCAGGTCGTAGGGCAGTACGCGGACAAAACCGTTCGGGACGGGGTTGTTCGTGGCCTCATTGAGGATCTGGCCCGTCAAAGTGACGATCCCGCTTTCGTCATCCTTGGACGAAAAGGCGTCACAGCCGACGAGAATTGTCGACACGAGCAGGAGGACGGGAAGCGGACGGACGCGGATAAAATGGGACATGAGGCGAACCGGGAATCGGTTTATGGGGCTCCAGTATGCGATTTCGAGGGTTATCGGGGGTATCGACTGCCCAAGGACCACCTTAAACCCGGGCCCGAACGATGCAGGCTGGTTTATGAAGATTTGGAGCAGGGGAAACCACAGGGCCTGTCCGGGCAAATAAGCAGGTCCAGACTTTTTACGGTCCTTGTGACCCACGGCAGTCCCACCTGCCCGCTCAACCCGATTTACCATCCCCGATTCCCATGGCGATCAAGACGGTCGATATGAACCGCCTGGCGGCGCTCACCGGCAACCTCTACGAGTCTGTTGCTGTCCTTTCCAAGCGTTCCCGGCAGATTTCCTCCACCATCAAGAATGAGCTGGACGACAAACTGGCCTATTTCGAGGGATTCGAGCAGGAACTGGAAGACCCGCGCTTCCAGGAAGAGCAGGCCAAAGTCTCCATCGAGTACGAAGTGAAGCCCGAGCCGACCGAAATGGCCATCGACGAGATGATTACCGGCGACGTCTACTTCCGCAAGCCGACCGAAGAAGACGCCCAGTTCCTCTTCTGATTCGGGCGAACCCCGGCTCCACACCATTCAAAGGGGGTGGCTGCGCAGCAGCCGCCCCCTTTTTTTATCTCCCGGGAATTGGCACCTTTCAGGCACTGACCTCCCCACCCGGACACCCCCATGGTTCTCTTCTGGACGCCCTGGACGCTGGCGTGGTCCGCCCTGGCCGTGCTGACCTTTGTCGTCCTGCTCTTCCGCGTGGCTCCCTACGGTCGCCACCAGACGGGTAGCGCCGGCCCGACGTTGCCGCATCGCGTGGGGTGGATCGTCATGGAAACCGTATCGCCCTTGCTGCTGCTCCTGGTGGGCGGCCGCGCGCTGGGTTGGCACTGGGATCTGCTCACCGCCCCACACCTGCTCCTTTTCGGCCTCTGGGTGGCGCACTACATCTACCGCGCCGGCATCTATCCTTTCCTGGCCCGCTGGAAGAACCGTCGCATGCCCGTCCTGATCATGGTGTCGGCCATCGTATTCAATCTGGTCAACGGGTCGCTCAACGGATTCGAGCTGGCCCTGCGTCCCCCGCCGGATGCCGGTTCGCCCGCATTCCTGCTGGGCGGGGGACTCTTCGTGCTGGGCCTGGCCATCAACCTCCAGTCCGACGTCATCCTGCGCCGACTGCGTCGTCCGGGAGACAGAGGGTACGCCATCCCGGAAGGAGGGCTCTATCGCTGGATCTCCTGTCCGAACTATTTGGGGGAGTACCTCGAGTGGGTCGGCTTTGCCATCATGGCCGCCACGCCGGCCGCGCTGACGTTTGCCCTGTGGACGGCGGCCAACCTGGTGCCGAGGGCGCTGGCCCACCACCGCTGGTACCGTCAGCAATTTGCCATGTATCCCCGACAGCGAAAGGCCGTAATCCCCCTCATATTGTAGAGGAAGGCATGAGCATGATTCATGCTGCCCGCCTCCGGCACAGCGGCCCGCAGGGTCGATCAGGCCGGAAGTGAAATCCCGCCCAACCTGTGAGGCCGCCATAATGAATCTCCGCCACCAGACCCTGTCGACCCCACTTTCGACCGGCGCCAAAATGTTCTGGAATGGATCCAAACTCGTCGTCTTCGTGGCGACACTGGCCGTTATCGCCGGACTGTTCGTGAGGCCGGAGATCACGCTGGACATCCTCTGGTTCATCCTGATCCCCATCCTGCCGGTGACGTTCCTGCTCAATTCGGGGATGTGGCGCGGGGTGTGTCCGCTGGCCACGGCCAACATGATCGGATCGTCCCGCGCCTCGCGGGAGGTGTCCGGCTCGTGGCTGAACCTGACGGCCAGCGTTGGCATTGTGCTTCTTTTCGTTCTCGTACCGGCCCGTCGCTTCCTCTTCAATACGGATGGGCCGATCCTGGCCATCGTGGTGCTGGCCGTCACCGCACTGGCTTTCGGGCTGGGTTGGCTGGTCAAGGCCAAGGGGGGGTTCTGCAACGCCATCTGTCCCGTATTGCCGGTGGAGAAGCTGTACGGGCAGGCGCCGTTCTTCGGCGTACGCAACGCCCGCTGCGTTCCGTGCAACCACTGTACGGCCAAGGGATGCCATGACCTGGATCCCACCACGTCGGCGCGTCATGCCGCCGGAAACGGCAACGGCAGCCATGCGTGGATGAAGACCCCCTTCGGGCTGTTTGCAGCCGCTTTTCCGGGCTTCATCTTCGGATACTTCCAGCTGTCGGACGCCGGCCTGGAGCAGATCCTGCCGGTGTATGGCACGATTCTGGGATGGGCCGCCGTCAGTCTGGTGCTTTTCGTCGTCCTCGCCCTGGTGCTCCGGATTCCCACCCATCGCCTGCTGCCCTTCCTCGGCGCACTTTCCGTGGGCATCTACTACTGGTACGCAGCGCCCGCCTCGTTTGACGCCTTCGCGCTTCCTGGCGGCCTTGTGGCCCGATGGGCGCTGCTGGCCTTCATTGCCTGGTGGCTGTTCCGTGCGCTCAAACAGGCCACCCCGTTCCATACGCCGCCTGCCCGTCCTTTCGCGGCCCGCGCCGTGTCGCCGAATTTCCCGCTGCCGCAGGCCCCCCGCTGAGTCCGGACAGGGCGGTGCGCGTGTGTACGGTGGCAGATCTGATGCTTCGTTCCCTGGATTGGCCACGGCTTGTCGTCGCCAATTTTTGACAGTCGGGGCCTGAAACGAAAGCTTTCGGGGTCGGTTAGCTTCCATTCTGGTCCCGGCGTCCGGGGCGGACGTGCCGCTCCATCCGGGTCCTGACCATGCCTACCCAGGAACCCCTTCCGGATGAACGAACAGATTGTCATACGTGGCGCGCGCGAGCACAATCTGAAGAACATCGACCTGGACATTCCGCGTAACCAGCTCGTGGTCATCACCGGGCTGTCCGGGTCGGGCAAGAGTTCACTGGCCTTCGATACGATTTACGCCGAAGGTCAGCGTCGCTACATGGAGAGCCTTTCGGCCTATGCCCGCCAGTTCCTGGGCATGATGGAGCGGCCCGACGTGGACTTCATCGACGGCCTCTCCCCGGTTATCGCCATCGAGCAGAAGACGGTGAGCCGCAACCCGCGCTCCACGGTGGGCACCGTCACTGAGATCTACGACTTCCTGCGCTTGTTGTATGCCCGCGCTTCGGTGGCCTATTCGCACGTTTCGGGAGCGCTGATGCGCAAGCAGAGCGACGACGAGATCATCGATGGCATCCTGGGCCTGGCCGAGGGCTCCCGGGTGCTCCTCCTGGCGCCGCTCGTCAAAGGCCGCAAGGGCCACTACCGCGAGCTCTTCGACCAGATTGCCAAGCAGGGCTTCCAGCGGGTGCGCGTGGACGGCGAGGTGGGGGAGATCGAGAAGGGGATGAAGCTGGATCGCTACAAGACGCACGACATCGAAGTGGTGGTGGACCGACTCGTGATCAAGGAGGGCATCCGTACCCGCATCAGTCAGTCGGTGGAAACCGCGCTCGGGATGGGCAGCGGGACGCTGATTGCGCAGGTGGTGGACGGTCCCGAGGAGCCGGGGGACCGCCTCTTCTCGCGGCACCTGTTCAGTCCTGAGGACGGCGTTTCCTACGACGATCCGTCGCCGAACACGTTCTCCTTCAACTCGCCCTACGGCGCGTGTCCCGATTGTAACGGGCTGGGTTCGAAGAAGGAGCTCGATCCGGACCTGATCGTCCCGGATCGCTCGAAAAGCATCAACGACGGGGGGATTGCCGCGCTCGGCAAGCCCCGGGACATCTGGATCTTCAGCCAGGTCAAGGCCGTGGCTGATCGGGAGGGGTTCGATTTCGACACGCCGCTCGGCAAGCTGACCGAGGCGCAGATGCAGATCCTGATGCACGGAGCAGGTGAAGACCAGTTCGATATCGTCTACCAGTACAAGGACCGCGAGGTGACCTACAAGCACCGCTACAGCGGCGTCTTTGCCCACATCTGGCACACGTACGAACACACCTCTTCGAACACGTCGCGCCGCTGGGCCGAGGCCTTCATGCGCCACATGGACTGCACGGCGTGCGGCGGCGGTCGCCTCCGTCCCGAGAGCCTGGCGTTCCGTTTCGGCGGCAAGTCGATTGCCGAACTGACGCGCATGGACCTCGTCCAGCTGAATGCCTTCCTTTCCGGGGTGGACATGACCGAGCGGCAGCAGATCATCGGCGGGCCCATCGTCAAGGAAATCCGCGAGCGGCTCGACTTCCTGGTCAACGTCGGAGTCGGCTACCTGAACCTGGACCGCTCGGCGCGGACCCTGTCGGGTGGGGAGAGCCAGCGCATCCGCTTGGCCACCCAGATCGGCACGCAACTGACCGGCGTACTTTATGTGTTGGACGAACCCTCGATCGGGTTGCATGCGCGGGACAACACGCGGCTCATTGATTCCTTGAAGCAGCTCCGGGACCTGGAGAATTCGGTCCTCGTGGTGGAGCACGACCGGGACATGATCGAAGCGGCGGATTTCGTGATCGACCTCGGACCCGGCGCCGGTGAGTTCGGTGGGCGGGTCGTGGGCGCCTCGACGCCGGCCGACCTGCGCCTGGGGTCCAACGGCCAGACGAGCCTGACGACGGCCTATCTGACGGGGCAACGCGCCATCAAGGTGCCGTCGTCGAGGCGCCCGGGCAACGGCATGGCCATCACGCTCAAGGGCGCCCGTGGGCACAATCTGAAGGGCCACGACCTGACGCTGCCCCTTGGCACGTTTACCTGCGTTACGGGAGTCTCGGGTTCGGGCAAATCGAGCCTGATCAACCAGACCCTCTATCCGATCCTGGCCGAGCACTTCCACAACGCCAAATCGGTGCCGCTACCCTTCGATTCGATCGAGGGACTCGAACACGTGGACAAGGTCATCGATATCGACCAGAGCCCCATCGGCCGGACGCCGCGTTCCAATCCGGCCACCTATGCCGGCCTCTTCAGCCATATGCGGGACCTGTTCGCACAGCTGCCCGAGTCCAAGATCCGCGGCTACAAACCCGGCCGGTTCTCCTTCAACGTCAAGGGTGGACGCTGCGAGACCTGCAAGGGCGCGGGCATCGTGAAGCTCGAGATGAACTTCCTGCCCAATGTCTACGTGGCCTGCGAGACATGTGGCTCGCGCCGCTACAACCAGGAGACGCTCGAGGTGCGCTTCAAGGGCAAGTCGATTGCCGATGTACTCGAGATGACCGTTGAGGAGGCGCTCGACTTCTTCGAAGCCGTGCCCCGCATCGAGCGCAAGCTGCGCACCCTGCATTCTGTGGGCCTTGGATATATCCGCCTCGGCCAGCAGGCCACCACCCTGTCCGGGGGCGAGGCCCAACGCGTCAAGCTGGCCAAGGAGCTCTCCCGCCCCGGCACGGGCCGCACCCTCTACATCCTGGACGAGCCCACAACGGGGCTGCACTTCGAGGATATCCGGCACCTGCTGGCGGTGCTGCAGGCACTCGTGCGCAAGGGCAACACCGTGCTCGTCATCGAGCATAACCTGGATGTTGTCAAGGTGGCCGATCACGTGGTGGACCTCGGACCGGATGGCGGCGAGGGAGGCGGTCGCATCCTGTTTGCCGGCACGCCCGAGCAGCTGGCGGCCTCCGACACGGCTACGGGCCGCTACCTGGCCGAAGAACTGGCCCGGTTCACGGCCGATGATGATGACGACGCCGAGCTCGATCTGGAGGCGCTGGTCTCGGACGAAGAGGATGAGGAGGAGGAAGACGTCGTCGAAGAGGAAGACGAAACCAGCGGGTCGTGAGCGGCCCCGAACCCCAACTGATTGCCATGGAGCCATCCTTCATTCCTTCCTACCAGAAACCGGACGCGCCGGGCGTGGCCATGAATTTCGACAACACCGTGTCGATCTATCAGCGCGTGTCGGCCTCCGCGACGTTTGACGAGGCGGCTTCGGAGGCTTTCCGGCTGGTCCGTCAGGCGCAGCAGGAGTACCCCGATTGGCCGCGGATCTATTACCTTGACATCGAAGGGCACGAGGGCGAGCAGAAAGGGTTCGATCCCGACTTCTTCGAATTCCAGCAGGAGTTCTGGTTCTCCACCATTGCCCAGTTCGTCACGGCGTTCGAGACGCCGCTGGTGGGGGGACTGATGAACCCACAACCCCAGCGCAACGACGTGCCCGACCGTCTGTCCATCAACCTGCCCGGCGAGGACTCCCCCTCATGAATCGATTTCCCCTGCTGGCCGGCCTGCTGGCCCTGTTCCTGATATTGGCCTGCGTCCCAACGGCTTCCGCCCAGGTTGTCCTGTCGATGCGTGATCGTGCGGCGGTCGTCGATCAACTGCTCGAGGAGCGCTTCGAGACGGTGGTGCCGGCGCTGATGCGCCGCGAAGGCATTGACATGTGGATCATCACCGCCCGGGAGTACAACGAGGATCCGGTGATCCGCACCATGCTGCCCGCCACCTGGCTGGCCGCGCGGCGCCGCACCATCCTGGTGTTCTACGATCGGGGTCCGGAGGCGGGCGTGGAGCGCTTGGCGGTGGCCCGCTACGCCATGGGGAATGCCTTCCCGAGCGCGTGGAATCCGGACGAACAGCCGGATCAATGGGCACGACTGGCCGAGATCGTGGCCGAGCGCAATCCGCAGCGCATCGGACTGAACATGTCTTCGACCTATGCCCATGCCGACGGCCTGACGGCCACAGAGCGGGATGCCATGCTGGCCGCGTGGACGTCGGCGCTCCGGGACCGGGTGGTGAGTGCCGAACGCCTGGCCGTAGGCTGGCTCGAGACGCGCACGCCGGCCGAAATGGAGATCTATCCGATGATTGTCAAGATTGCTCGCTCGATAATCAACGAGGGGCTGTCTGAAGCCGTCATCCAGCCCGGCGTCACCACCACCGATGATGTGGAGTGGTGGTACCGCGAGAGGATCCGGGACCTGAACCTGGTGACCTGGTTCCACCCGTCGGTGGACATCCAGCGTCCGGAAGCAACCGAGCGGGACAACGACTTCTCGGCGCGCGAGGAAGGCGGCGTGATCCACATGGGAGACCTGCTGCATGTGGACTTCGGCATCACCTACCTGCGGCTCAACACCGACACCCAGATGCACGCCTACGTGCTGCGCCATGGAGAGACCGAGGCGCCAGCCGACCTGCAGGCCGCCTTCGATACGGGTAACCGGTTGCAGGACATCCTGACCGGGCAATTCCGCACGGGCCGCACGGGCAATGAGGTGCTCAAGGCGGCCCTCGACCAGGCCAAAGCCGAAGGCATCCGGGCCACGATCTACACGCACCCCATCGGCTTCCACGGCCATGCGGCCGGTCCGGCCATCGGCATGTGGGATGCGCAGGGTGGCGTTCCGGGTACGGGAGATTTTCCGCTGCACCCCATGACGGCCTACTCGATCGAGCTCAACGCTGCCGTGGACATCCCGTCCTGGGGCGGCCAGACCGTGCGCATCATGCTCGAGGAAGATGCCATTTTCGATGGTGAAACCGTGATGTACATCGATCCGCGCCAGGAGGAACTGCTGCTCATTCCGAGGCAGTAGGCGGCTGCCGCGCCTTGTATGGCGCGGTCATCGGCGCCCGACGGGATAATAAAAGTGCGGGGCGGCCTGTGGCCGCCCC
>JAQCDI010000080.1 GCA_027620595.1 Bacteroidota bacterium
CAGGCGCCCCCTTCAACTGCTCCGGGCGCACACCCGGGCAGATTTCCTCTACGACCGATCAGCGGACGATGATCGTGTCCACGCGGCGGTACTGGGCCAAGCCTTCTTTCTTGCTGGTCAGTCCTTCGGCGCGACCGTTGCCGATCGTGACCATGCGGGCGGCCGGTACACCGTTCTCGGTGTAGAACTGCTCGACAGCGCGGGCGCGGTCTTCACTCAGTTCCTGCGGACGGCGTTCGCCGGGGGCTGCTACGCCTTCAAGCCGGACGTTCATGTTCGGGCACTCGGCCAGGATGTCCAGGTTGTCCTGAAGAGCACCGGTGCCTTCGGCGGTGAGTACGGAGGAGTTGCGATCGAAGAAAGCGCTGCTCAGCTCGGTGACTTCGCGGCAGATGGCGGCTTCGTACCAGTTGACCGTAAGGGTCATGGAACGGGAATCCGATCCGGCTTTGTTCGACGCATTGAGCTGGACGGTGTAGGTGCCGGGTTCGCTGAACGTGTGGGACGGCGAGGCCTGGCTGCTGGTCGAGCCGTCACCGAAGTTCCAGGCATAGGAGATCGGCGTGTCGCCATTGATCGAGGCCGAGAACGTCACAGCCGTCTGCGTGTCCGGCGTATTGTTGCTGGCGCGGATGCTGACGATCTGGGCAGGGACCGGCGGGTTGACCACGACGACCGTGGTCGTGCTCATATCCGTCGACTTGCCTTTGCGGTTGGAGGCAGTAGCCGTTACGGTGTAGGTGCCGGGATTGGAGAACGAGTGGTTGGCCGCCGCTCCGGAAGCGGTCTGGCTGTCACCGAAATTCCAACTCACCACAATGGGCTGCTTGGCTGTTTCGTTGGTGGCAATGGCAAAAGAACCATTTTCGTTGATCTGGAGGCTGTCAGGAGCCGTCATGGACGTAATGTCCACCGGAACACTCTTGCAGCCGGTCATGGTCAGGCCGGCCACCAACAGGGCCAGTACAAACGAATGGGGAAAGAATTGCTTGGTCATGATGCGTAAAGCGGGTTGAAAGTGTCCGGGGCGGGCGCGCGCAATATAGATCGGGTGCCGTAAAATAAGCATTTGCGATCATGAAAAGCACGAAAAAAGCCCAACCTCCTTTGGAGGCCGGGCTTTGATATGAAAGCGGATGCCTGTCAACCCAGGGAGTTGACGAACTTCTCCAGCTGGCTCTTGTAGTTGGCGGCCTTGTTCTGGTGGATGATGTTCTTGGCGGCCATCCGGTCCAGGTACGACTTCATGTCGTTGAGCATTGCCTGGGCCTGCTGGGCGTCGGACGTGGCGCGCAGTTTCTTCATCATGGTCCGCATCTTGCTGCGGGAAGCACGATTGCGGATGTTGCGACGCTCGGTCTGGCGGACGCGTTTTGCTGCAGATTTATGCTGGGGCATGGCTGGTGGGCCGGAAACGGGGTTCTACTAACTGAGAATGGAGCCTGCAAATATATGCTGCTCTGGCGCATCCGTCAATTGCTGGCGGCCCGGCAGGAACCGATCGGTCACCCTGCGGTTTCGGCGATTCCGTCTCCTCCAAGGCGATTTTGCATCTCAATGCTCGCGCTTCTTTCCGAATTCATACGCAATGTGGGCCACACGATCACGGTCATCGTGATGGACAAGGACCACATAGAGCAGCCCCGATCCTTCCTTGTGGAGCCCGGCCGACTGTTCTGGGCGGCAGGGGGTGTAATGGCCGGGGCGCTGCTGGTCGTCCTGCTGCTCCTCCTCTTCACTCCCGTCCGCTACTTCCTGCCGGGATACGGCACCCTGGAGATGCGCAGGGAGGCTGTGGAGAACCGAATGCGCTTACAGGCCATGGAGGACTCCCTCCGCACCCAGAGTGCTTATGTGGCCCGCCTGCAGGACATGTTCCTTGGCAACGTGGCGGCCATTTCCCGTCAGGATGTGTTCAATTCATCTGGGTCTTGTGGGGCTGCCGACCTGCAGTCGCTTCCGCTTCCCATCGCCACGGACGACTGGGAAGAGCACGAACAACCGGCTTTCACCTTCCAACGGTTGGATTTGAGCCCGCCTTCCGTGCCCCGTGCATCCAGCCCTGCCAGTACCTACCTCTCCTCGCTGTCCTTTCCTGTTCTGCCACCTGTATCCGGGATCACCACGCGGGGATTCGACGCGCGCACTGGGCATTTCGCCGTGGATATCGCCGCCGAAGAAGGGAGTGCCATCCGCAGCATCGGGGATGGCTACGTCATCATGGCCGACTGGTTGAACGATGGCGGCCAAGTGATCGCCATTGCCCACGCCAATGGGTATATTTCGGTGTTCAAACACAACTCCAGCCTGCTCAAGCAGGTGGGAGACCGGGTGCAGGACAGGGAGGTCATTGCCCTGTCCGGCAACACGGGAGAGATCACGTCTGGCCCACACGCCCATTTCGAGCTTTGGCAGAACGGCCTCGCGCAGGATCCCCGGGCCTATGTCCTGGGTTGGTAACCCGACCCGCCATCCTGAAACCTGTTTCGCATCCCCTCATGGCACGCAACGATTCCTCTGCTTCGCCCCCGACACAGATCAACCTGATCGCCGCAGGCACGACGCTCGAGGGCACCATTTCGACCAAGGACGATATCCGGGTCAGTGGTCAACTCAAGGGCACCCTCAAAGTGGAGGGGAAAGCCATCATTGCCCAGGAGGGCCAGGTGGAGGGAGAGGTATTTGCCGTGGATGCCGACGTGGCCGGGTTTCTCAAGGGAGAAATCACCATCAAGGAGCGCCTGGTCCTGAAGAGCACCGCTCGTATTGAAGGGTCCATCAAGACCACGCGGCTGATCGTGGAGGAAGGCGCCATTATCGATGGCACGTGTCGGATGGGTCAGCTCGACCCGAAGCGCGCCGAAGCACTGAAAGCGGGAGATGGAGCCAATACGGCGCCCAAACAGGCCCAGCCGAGCAAGCAGGGGACATTCTCCATGCTGACCGGCGACTGACGTGGCCCAGGACCCGGGTTGGCAAGGCGGCCTCAAGGACGCTGCTCCCTACCTGAGCATCGGCATCCAGTTGGCCGGAACCATGGTGGTCTATGTCGGGCTCGGATGGTTGGTGGATCGCTGGCTGGACACCGCGCCCACCTTCCTCATTGTTGGCGGAGTCATCGGCATGGTTGCATTCTTCATCCAGCTCCTCCGCGTTTCCAACGAACTGACCGCCATTCAGCGCAAGCGCCCCAAGGATCAGACAGGCAAACCGAAGGACTGAACGGTTCGCCCACATCAAGGGTCAATGGTTCCTGCAGGGGGTTCACCTACTTTTCACCCCCTGTGCAGGGGCGTTCATTCTTTATTCACCCCTCTCCAATGGCCCGTACTGGCAGGTTGCCGTAGTTTTCGGTTCCTGATCCTTTCCGCACGGAATTCCACGGAAACGCCTCCTGCGCATGAACGAAGGCATCCTCATCAGTGCCCTCGCCGGCGTGGGTCTCGCAGTCGCCTACAGCGCGGCCGCAGCGTTCCTCGGGCGGGTCGCCATGCGATCCTCCAAGCGGACCTTCATGATGATCGTCATGGGTGGGATGGTGGCGCGCATGTTCGTGGCGCTGATCATCCTGACACTCGTGCTGGTCTTCGCTCCGATCCACAAGACGGCGTTCCTGCTCGGGTTCTTCGTCGTGTTCCTGATCGGAATGACAATCGAAATCCTGACGCTGCACAGACACCAGCAGGCGGCTTCCGAAAATGGACAGCCGCCGGCATGACAGCCGGACCGACCCGATGATCAAAAGAGCATCTTTCCTTCTTCTTTTCGCCGTAGCGGCCGTCGGCCTGCTGCCCGGAGCCGTCATGGCTGCCGAGGATGGCGAACTGGATGCCCTTCATCACAGTGCGAACGCGTACTACCTCGATTTCAGCCCGCTCGGCAAAATGCAGCTGCCGCGCATTTTTGTCGTGCAGCACGAGGACGGGTCGTATGGTCTGGAGCTGTTCTCCTCGACGGCCAAAGCCATCCTCGAAGGAGGGTTCGTTCCTGAGCTTGCGATTGAGGAAGAGCACACTGAAGTCGACTCCCTGGCCGGCGATGACCATGTGGCAGCTGCCGGTGACGGCCACGTGATGGATGCTGGTCTGTACGGCGGCATCACCCTTGCGCAACTCGAAGCCCACCTGCACGCCCCACATGGAGCACATGTCGTAATCGACATGTCCATTTCCCGGCACCTGCTGTTTGCGTGGATCGGCATGGCCATCGTGATCCTGATCATGACGCGCATGGCAGGCATGTACAAGCGGGGCATCGGCCGGGACACGGCGCCGAAGGGACTCTTCCAGAATCTGTTCGAAACGCTGATCCTCTTCGTTCGCAACGACATTGCCAAGCCGAACCTGGGCGACAAGACGGACAAGTACCTGCCCTACCTGCTGACGGCGTTCTTCTTCATCCTGACCTGCAACCTCCTGGGCCTTGTGCCCTTTGGCGCGACGGCCACGTCCAACCTCATGGTGACGGTGGTGCTGGCCACGTTTACGTTCATCCTGACGCAGCTGGGCGGCACGAAAGACTACTGGATGCACATCCTGTGGCCCCCCGGTATCCCGACGTTCGTCAAGCCGATCCTGATGCCCGTTGAGATCCTCGGCATCCTGACCAAGCCTATCGCGCTCGCCATCCGTCTCTTTGCCAACATGACGGCCGGCCACCTGGTCATCCTGAGCCTGATCGGTCTCATCTTCTCCTTCGCCAACATCTTCGGCCCCGGTGCCGGTTATGGTGTGGCCCCGGTGAGCATTGCCTTCGCCTTGTTCATCTACTTGCTCGAACTCCTGGTGTCCTTCATCCAGGCCTACGTTTTCACGATGCTCTCGGCCCTGTTCATCGGTATGGCCGTTGCCGAGCATCACCACGACCATGATGAAGCGCACGGCGACCATCACGCCGATCATCACGCTCCCTCGGTCGCCTGACTTCCCCAACCCTTTCCTTCAACCAAACGATAACAGGAAAACAATGGAACCCACTGCTCTCGCATTCCTCGGTGCAGGTCTTGGAGCCGGTCTCGTAGCCCTCGGTGCCGGTCTCGGCATCGGCAAGCTCGCTGGCCCGGCCATGGAAGGCTCTGCCCGTCAGCCGGAAGCTGCTGGCGATATCCGTACGTCGATGATTATTGCAGCCGCTCTCATCGAGGGTGTTGCACTCTTCGGCCTGGTTATCTGCATCATCCTGGCTACCAAGTAAGTCGGGGCGGCGTCCGCGCCGCAGCCATCGTAGGACCGGCCACGTCAGGTCGGTTCGACCGGATCCGGAAGGCTCCGGCAGGGCGGGCCATGTGCCTGTACTGCCCGTCCATGGATCTGCATCCAACGGAACAACGATGACCGTATTCGCAGCAAGCCTCCTTTCTCCCGATGCCGGACTCATTGTCTGGATCGCCATCACGTTCGGACTGCTTCTCGTCCTCCTGCGCAAGTTCGCCTGGGGTCCCATCACGTCTGCCCTGACGCAACGTGAGGCCACCATTGCGGAATCCATTGCACAGGCCGAGAAGGCATTGGCTGAAGCCAAACAACTTCAGGCCGACAACACGAAGGCCCGTCGTGAAGCCGAAGCCCAGGCTCAGGCCATCCTCCGCGAAGCCCGCGAGGAAGCCGAGCGTCTGCGCGGTGAGGAAGTGGACAAGACCCGTACCCAGATCCAGCAGATGCAGGATTCTGCCCAGGCTGAAATCGAGCGCGAGAAACAGAGCGCTCTGGACAGTCTGCGTGCCGAAGTCGCCGACCTTGCGGTCCAGGCGGCCGAGAAGATCCTGCGTGCCAATCTGGACGCCGACCGCCAGAAGAAGATCGTCAACGACTTCCTCGGCGACCTTTCCAAGAACTGATTGGCGCTGAGGAGCTTTTCCGATGAGCGAAATCACGATTGCCCGACGCTACGCACAGGCGCTCCATGAGCAGGCAGCTCAGGGAGGAGTCCTGGACCAGGTGGATGCCGATATCGACCTGATCAGCGGCGCGCTGGCCGATTCCCGTGAACTGCGGGATTTCTTCGGCAGCCCCGTCATCTCCCGGTCCAAGAAAGGATCGGTGGTGAAGGCGCTGTTCGGGGATCGCCTGCAGGCCGTCACGCTGACCTTCATGGGTCTGCTGGTCGACAAACGCCGCGAGGATGTCTTCCCGGCGGTCGTTTCCAGCTACCGTGAACTGCGTGACGCCGAACTCGGAATTACGCCCGTCTCCGTCCGTTCGGCTTACGAGCTCTCCGAAGAGGATCGCGCTGCGCTCATGGGCGCACTGAAGTCCTTGACAGGGAAGGAGGTACGCCTCCACACCCGTCTGGATGCCTCCATCCTCGGTGGACTCGTGATCCGCATCGGAGATACCGTCTATGACGGAAGCATCACCAATCAACTGGCCACGCTGCGTGAACGGCTCCTTGGCGGAGCGCACGCCTGATCAACTGATGAATGGCGGACCCATGCGGTTCGCCCCCAAAGAAACCAAACGAATCCAATGGCAACGGCAATCAGACCGGATGAAGTCACCGCTGTACTGAAGCGCGAACTGGGCGGCTTCGAGGCGGGCACCGATGTATACGAAGTCGGTACCGTACTGCAGGTAGGTGACGGTATCGCCCGTATCTACGGCCTCTCCAAGGTCCAGGCCGGTGAGCTGATCGACTTCCCGTCGAGCGGTGTAACCGGAATGGTCCTGAACCTGGAAGAAGACAACGTCGGAGCGGTACTCTTCGGGGAAGTCAACAAGGTCAAGGAAGGGGACGAAGTGCGGCGCACCGAGCGCATCGCTTCGATCAACGTATCCGAAGACATGCTCGGTCGCGTGATCGACCCGCTGGGCAATCCGCTGGACGGACAGGGCTCCTTCACGGGCACGCCCTACGAGATGCCCCTCGAGCGCAAGGCCCCTTCGGTCATCTTCCGCGAGCCGGTTACCGAGCCGTTGCAGACGGGTATCAAAGCCATCGATTCGATGATCCCGATCGGCCGGGGTCAGCGCGAGCTGGTGATCGGAGACCGTCAGACGGGTAAAACCGCCGTGCTGATCGACACGATCATCAACCAGAAAGGCACGCACCAGACGGACAAGCCGGTCTACTGCATCTATGTAGCCATCGGTCAGAAGAACTCCACCGTCGCCCAGGTGATGCGCGCCCTCGAGGAAAACGGTGCCATGGAGTACACGGTCATCGTGAACGCAGGTGCTGCCACGCCGGCTCCGCTGCAGTACATCGCACCGTTTGCCGGCGCCTGCATCGGAGAGTACTTCCGGGATACGGGTCGTCATGCCCTCGTCATCTATGATGACCTTTCCAAGCAGGCCGTGGCCTACCGCCAGCTGTCCTTGCTGCTGCGTCGTCCTCCGGGACGCGAAGCCTACCCGGGAGACGTGTTCTACCTGCACTCGCGCCTTCTTGAGCGCGCGGCCAAAATCAACGGGTCGGACGCCGTAGCGAAGAACATGAACGACCTTCCGGCTTCGCTCAAGAGCAAAGTCAAAGGGGGTGGATCCCTGACGGCCCTTCCTGTTATCGAAACGCAGGCCGGTGACGTGTCCGCCTACATCCCGACCAACGTGATCTCGATCACCGACGGTCAGATCTACTTGGAGTCGAACCTCTTCAACGCCGGTGTGCGCCCGGCCATCAACGTGGGTATCTCGGTATCCCGCGTGGGTGGTAATGCTCAGATCAAGGCCATGAAGAAGGTTTCCGGTACGCTGCGCCTCGACCTGGCCCAGTACCGCGAACTGGAGGCCTTCTCCAAGTTCGGTTCGGACCTCGACGCTGCCACGCAGCGTCAGCTGACCCGTGGTGCCAAGCTCGTCGAGATCCTCAAGCAGGGTCAGTACGTGCCGAAGCCGGTCGAGGAGCAGGTGGCCATCATTTTCGTTGCCGGTAAGGGTCTCATCGATCGCGTGCCGAACGAGAAAGTCGGTGCCTTCGAGCGGGACTTCATCTCGAACCTGAAGGTCAAGCACGGCGACGCGCTGGCTTCCATCGCCAAGGGCTCGATGTCCGACGAGGTGGCCGAAATCCTGACGGCCGAAGCCAAGACCCTGGTCGAGACCTACACCGCCTGATTCCTTCCACCCCGCACGAGCGCTGACCCATGGCAAGCCTTCGAGACCTACGCAGCCGCATCTCCTCGGTGAAGAACACGCAGCAGGTGACGCGCGCCATGAAAATGGTGGCGGCGGCCAAGCTGCGTCGCGCCCAGGAAAGCATCTTCCAGACGCGGCCCTATGCGTACAAGATCTCCGAGATCATTGCGCGGCTCAAAGGACAGCTCGATCCGTCCTTCCACCCGCTCTTCGTCGAGCGGGAGGAAGTGCAGAATGTCCTGCTGGTCATCGTGACGGCCGATCGCGGACTCGCCGGTGGCTTCAACGCCAACGTCATAAAGCAGGCGGAACAGGAGATTGAAGAGCGGTTCAGCGCACATCGGGCCGAGAAGCGCCTCTTCCTGCTCTGTGTGGGAAGAAAAGGGCATGAGCATTTCTCCCGTCGCGGCTATCAGCTCGTGGGCGACTGGCGCGGAACGTTCGACAAGCTGAGCTTCTCGACGGCGGACCGCGTGGCCTCGGCTGCAGAGCAGGGCTTCCTGGAAGGACGCTGGGATGAGGTCTACGTGATCTACAACGAGTTCAAGAACACGATCTCGCAGAACCGCATCGTGGAGCCGTTCCTGCCCGTCAGGGCGGAGCGTTTCCTGACGCCGGTCATGGAGTTGGAAGTTTCGGGCGAACCGGCTTCCGAAAGTCCGTTCGAGAACGACCTGATCTACGAGCCGGGCGTCGAGGCCATCCTCAATACGCTGATGCCGCGCTATCTCAACTACGAGATCTGGCGCATCCTGCTCGACTCGAACGCTGCGGAACAGGGCGCGCGCATGGTGGCCATGGACAACGCCACCAACAACGCGAGCGACCTCTTGAAGGACCTCAAGCTCAAGTACAACCGCGCCCGTCAGGACGCCATCACGAAAGAGCTCATCGAGATCACCTCCGGCGCCGACGCCCTCGAGGCCGGCTGATCCCGGAATGGTTTCCGGCCCTCGACGCGGCCGGCTGATCCCGAACTGGAAACAGGCCCAGAACGTCACGGCCC
>JAQCDI010000081.1 GCA_027620595.1 Bacteroidota bacterium
CCCCCAGCCGTATTGCGCAGCAGTGGCTCGTCGAGGGCGAAGCCGTGTTGGACATACCGATCGAGCCCACGCTCCCCTACCTCGAAGAAGGGGTCTTGATGGCCTCCGATATCATGGCCCTCGGGTACCGGTTGGATCTCCTGCGCGGTCAGCAACTGGTCGTGGAGGCCGCGTCGAGGGCCGGATTCCTCGTTTTTGCGGATCTCTACCAGGAGCGGGAAGACATGGACGCAGGAAGGCGCCGGTTGGCGAGTGCCGATTCTACGGGCCACCTCACTGTGGATATCGTGCAAACGGGTGCCTACCTCCTGCGCATCCAGCCTGAAATCCTGGCCGAAGGATCTTTCCGCCTGTCCATCCGCACCCGCGCTTCTCTGGTATTCCCGGTTTCCGGGCACTCCTCCGCCGACGTCCAGTCCTTCTGGGGAGATGCCCGTGACGGCGGCCGGCGGGACCACCATGGCGTGGATATCTTCGCGCCCCGCGGTACGCCCGTTGTGGCCGTGCGCGCCGGTACCGTTACCAGGGTGCGGGAAACCGGCATCGGAGGCAAGCAGGTCTGGCTGCGCGACGCCGCTGGACACAACTACTACTATGCCCATCTGGACGAGCAACGGGTCCGGGATGGACAGCACGTGGCCCCCGGTGACACGCTCGGAACCGTGGGCAATACGGGCAATGCGCGCTCTACACCGCCCCACCTGCATTTCGGCATCTACCAGCGGGGGCCGCACGACCCGTGGGCCTGGGTCCACAACCCGCGCAGGAGTCCATCCCGCGTCCTGGCTGATTCGGCCCTTTTCGGCACGTGGCGAACCCTGACGGCCGACGGAACCGCCGTGCGCCGCATACCCTCCGACCGGATACCAGTGGCATTCGAGGCCGGTGCGGCCCTTCCGGTGCACGTCATCGGCGGCACAGCGGACTGGTACCATGTCCGCCTGGCAGATGGTCGGAGCGGATATGTGCCCGCTTCCCGGCTCCGCTCAGCGCCTGCGGCAGACCGCCCTGCGGGAGCCTTTACCCCGCGGACCCTGGCCGGAGGCTGAGGGCCGGGGAAACCTTCGGGCCGTCGGCTTCGTGAACGGCCGATGCTCCGCTTCCTCTGGCATATCCCGCGCAACCTGCTCATCGCCGGCGTCCGACTCTATCAGATGGTCCTTTCGCCGCACCTCGGATCAGCGTGCCGGTTCACCCCCACCTGTTCCGAGTACACGCTGCAGGCCCTCAAGCAGTACGGTGCCCTGAAAGGGTTCATTCTTGGGACCCATCGCATCTTCCGCTGCAATCCCTGGGGCGGGCATGGCTACGATCCGCCACGCTGGTATTCGGAGCCCCCCGCCAAGAACGAAGGTTCGCCCCCCTCCCCATGAGCCACACCGAACATCAGCAGGCCGGAAAGGCCCTCATGGCCTCATGCGCCGTCATCACGGTTTCGGACACCCGTACGCGGGAAACGGACACCAGTGGTGCCCGACTGGCCGAACTGCTTACCGGTGCCGGTCACACGGTGACGCTTCGGGATTGGGTTCCGGACGAACCGGAGCGCATTCGCAGTGCGGTCCTTGCCGCCCGCGAGGCAGGATGCCGGTTGATCCTTACCACCGGGGGTACGGGCATTTCCCGCAGGGATACGTCCTTCGAGGCGCTGCACGAACTGATCGATACGGAGATCCCGGGATTCGGAGAGCTGTTCCGTATGCTGTCGTGGCAGGACATAGGCCCAGCGGCCATGATGTCCCGGGCCGTGGCAGGCCTGAGCGCAGAGAGCGTATTGTTCGTGCTTCCGGGCTCGAAGAACGCCGTCGAATTGGCCATGCAGCAGCTCATCCTGCCGCAGATCGGTCATCTGCTGGCCGAGCGCCGCAAATAGGAAAGACGCTGCGCGAACCGGGTGTCCCCGACAGCGGCCTTCCTTGAGGGGGCCTATTCGAACCGGAGCGCGTCGATCGGATTGAGGGAAGCGGCCTTGCGGGCCGGGTAGAACCCGAAGAAGATGCCGACGGCGGCCGAGAAGGCAATGGCAATCATCACGGTTTCCGGGTTCACTGCTGTGGCCCAGCCCATGGTGGAGCCCAACAGGCTGGATCCGCCAACGCCAAGCGCAACGCCCAGCGCTCCTCCAAGGATGCTCATCACGATGGATTCGATCAGGAACTGGGTGAGCACATCCGATCCTCGGGCGCCGATGGCCATGCGTATCCCTATTTCCCGGGTGCGTTCCGTGACCGAAACGAGCATGATGTTCATGATCCCGATGCCTCCAACCAGCAGGGAGATCGATGCGATGGCGGCCAGAAGGGCCGTCATGACCTCTGTCGTGCCCTGGGCCGCTTCGGAGAGCTGCTCCTGGTTGCGGACCTGGAAGTCGTCGGCCTCCCATTCAGCCAGTCCGTGGGACTCTCGAAGGATGGCACCGATTTCTTCCTGGGCAGCCGGGATGTCCTGCGGCGTGTAGGTACTGATGAGGATCTGGCGGATGAAGGAACGGCCTCCGATGCGGTTCTGCGCTGTCGTGAAGGGGATGATGATGAAGTCATCCTGGTCATTGCCGTCCGGCGTCTGTCCCTTGCTTTCGAGCACCCCGATGACCTCCATGGGGATGCGGTTCACCACCACCCGCTCACCCACGGGATCCCGCGTGCCGAACAGCTGCTTGACAACCGTTTGCCCGAGAACAACGACCTTCTTGCCGGTGCGCTCTTCCTGGGCCGTGAAAAACCGTCCGCTGGTCGTGTTCCAGTTGCGGATGGTCTGGTATTCCGGGGTTACTCCGAGGATCGACGCCCGGTGGTTGCCTTCTCCTCCCACGATCTGGGCAAAGAAGGAGCTCATGACGGGAGAAACTCCGGCCGCGTAGATGGACTCGTTGCGGATCTTGATGGCATCCTCACCCGTGAGTCGGCTGAACGAGCCGAAACCCTGGCTGGCGCCGCTGGTCGTGGCGGCACCGGGGGTGATGACGATCATGTTGGTGCCCAGATTCTCGATCTGTTGCTCGATCTGTCCCTGCGCTCCCTCCCCGATGGCCACCATGATGATGACCGCCCCGACCCCGATGATGATGCCGAGCATCGTGAGCAGGGTACGCATCTTGTTCTTGATGATGCTCTTACCGGCAACCTTGACCAAACGGAATGTTTGCATGATGATCGGCGTCAGTCCGCTTCTGCGGCCTCTGGTTCTTCAATGTCGTTTTCCCGTGCACGACGGGCCAGCAACTCCTCGAGGTCCCTGGCGGCAGAATCCGGTGTCTGTTCCACGTCCCGGATGATCTTGCCGTCGCGTAATTCCACGATGCGCTTGGCATAGCGCGCCACCTCGTCCTCGTGGGTCACGAGGATGATCGTGACGCCCTCCTCGTTGAGCTCCTGGAAGAGCTTCATGACCTCCACGGTGGTCTTGCTGTCCAGGTTGCCCGTAGGCTCATCGGCCAGGACCAGGGAAGGGTTCGTGACCAGGGCACGGGCAATGGCCACGCGCTGCTGCTGCCCCCCCGAGAGTTCGTTCGGGAAGTGGTCTACGCGGTTGCCCAACCCGACCCGTTCCAGGGATTTCTGTGCCGCCGCCTTGTGGTTCTTGATCCGCTTGGACCGATCGTAGAGCAGTGGCAGCTCCGTGTTCTCCAGCGCGGAAGTGCGCGCCAGCAGGTTGAAGCCCTGGAATACGAACCCGATTTTCTGATTCCGGATGTCCGCCAGGTCGTTCTTGCTGAGCTTGTTGACCTCGATGTCATCCAGGAAATAGGATCCCGACGAGGGGTAGTCGAGACCCCCGATGATGTTCATCAGCGTGGATTTTCCGGATCCCGAGGCACCCATGATGGCCACCAGTTCGCCCTGCATGACCTGGAAGTCCACTCCCTGCAGGGCGTGGACCTTCGTCTTGCCCATGAGATAGGTTTTCCTGATACCCTTGACCCGGATGACGGCCTGCTTCTCGCTCATGATCGTTCTGCGCTGTTCAGGGAGCAAAGGTACTAGAAGCCGCCGCCGCGGTTGAATCGTCCCATCATGTTGATGTCCGGTTGGCGCTGGAACGGATTCTGGATACCTCCCGCCTCTTCGATAACGGTCACTCCGGCTATGATCTGCATGCCGTCCTCGACACCCTGGCCCATGATTTCGGTCATCGATCCATCCGTGATGCCCGTGCGAACGGGCAGAACGGAGATGTTGCCGTTCCCGTCGAGGTACCAGAGCATGGCGCGGTCCGTGTTGCCGCCGGCACCCTGAAAGCCACCCGATCCGTTCGGCGCTCCGCCCCATCCGCCGGGTGCGCCCTGACCGGGTGCACCACCGGTTTGGCCAGCCGGACGACGGGACGTCGTATCTCCGGAAGCGGCCCGTTCGGCGGCCATGCGTTCGCGCAGTTGGGTCATCATCTGCTCGTTGGGACGGAAGCGCAGGGCGGCGTTGGCCACCTTCGTCACATCACTGACCGTGTCGATCAGGAATTCCACCGTAGCCGTCATGCCCGGCAGCAGGCGCCCGTCGGAGTTGTCCACACCCACGACCGCCGTGTACGTGACCACGTTGTTCTGGATGGCCGACTGCAGACGCACCTGACGGACCTTGCCGTAGAAAACGTCATTGTCGTAGGCCTGTACCGTGAACCGCACGGTCTGCCCATCCTTGATCAATCCGATGTCGCTTTCGTCCACACTGACCAGGATTTCCATATCGGCCAGATCATTGGCAATCAGGAACAGCTGCGGAGCGTTCAGCGAAGCAGCCACGGTCTGGCCTTCATCCACGTTCCTTTCCACCACGACACCGTCGATCGGGGACACGATGGTGGCATAATCCAGGTTGCGCTTGGCCCGATCCAGGTTGATGCGCGAAGAGACCATGTTGGTCTCGGCCAGGTCGAGGTTGTACTTGACCTGGTTGTACTCCACCTCAGTGGCAAAACTCTTCTCGTACAGGTTCTTGACCCGCTCAAACTCGGTCTGGGCAAAATCCAGCTGGGCCTGGTTGCGGCTCAACGTGGCGCGCGCATCCTCCACCGAGGAGACCAACAACGTGGTATCGATGCGGGCAATGATCTGGCCTCGACGGACCACATCGTTGAAATCCACATAGATGTCGTTCACGATGCCCGATACCTGCGTACCCACCTGCACAGTGGTCACGGCGCTCAGGTTGCCTGTCGAGGCCACAACGGATTCCAGATTGCCTTTTTCGATGTTGACGAACCGGTACTCCAGGCGGGACCCGGCTTCTGCGCTGCTGGAATACCAGACGACGGCCGCAACCACGACGAGCATGGAAACAATGACAATGGTTTTTTTCATGTAGGCAACCGGCACGGCGCACCGGACTTCACGGATGGGTCGGAGAAAAGGATCGGGGAAAGGGTGAACCTAGGGGTTCGATGTGGACGTCGAGTCGGGTGTTGCAGCGGTTGAGTCCGTCGCCGCACCAGCGGTCGAGTCGGGACGAACCGAACGGGGCATTCGGGTGATCCGTTCGAAATACGGCTGGAGATCGGCAATCTGACTTTCCTCCAGAATCGGAATCAGGTCGTCGCGGTAGGCTTGCATGAGATCGGTGCGATGACGCATGTAGTGGCGCCAGAATCGGCCCACGGTATCCTGATAGGCCGAAGCGAGGCCGCGGAGGCGTGCTTCCTGGAGGGAATCCACCGGATCGATGTACCGATCGATGCTGTAATACAGCCCGCCCTGACGGCGCATCTCGTTGATGCGTTCGTCCCGTCGGGCATGGATGTTGCTCCAGGCCAACGCGCCAATGGTCACGCCCAGCAGCAGCGTAACCACCAGAATGGCAATTGTCTTGGCATGCAGTTTCATGGGGCGCTCCTAGTGATGATCGAAATCAATGTCGTATGCAGCGGCCACCGTGACGGGCTGCAGGCCCAGCACCATTTCGGTAGCGGTCTGATCGTAATCGTTCTGCAGCGACAATTCCACATTGTAGGCAGCCAATACGGCAATGAGCAGCAGCGCGGCTACGAAAACCGGGCGGAACCACGAGAGAAGCTCCCTTTCCAGGAACTCCTCCACGCGTCCGGGCCGAACGCCAGCGGCGCGGAGTGCGCGCATCACACGCTCGGCCGGCATGGACATCATCGAAGCCGAACGCTCCGACTCAACCATGTTGCGCAGGGAGTGGATGAGGTCCTCGGACAGGCCGAGGTCCTGGATCTCGCTGGGCTGGTTATGGGAAGGGGTGTGTTTCATGATGGCACCTCCGGTCTTGGCTTACGCCCATCCAGATGTAGTTCCAAGTTCTTTTTTCAGTTTCTCAACCCCGCGTTTCAGGCGGGAAAGGACCGTTCCGTACGGAATATCCAGGATGCGAGCCGTCTCCTCGGTGCTGTAGTCCTCTATGAGACGCAGCACCACCACGGCCCGCTGTCCTTCGGGTAACCGATTCACGGCCCGACGCAGGGACGCATGGCGTTCCTGGTTGGCCAGGCCCGAATCGGCCACGTCGTCGGCAACCGGCTCCCAAGGGTCCTCCGGAGAGAACGGTTGCATCCACCGGGCACGCTTCCGCTTGCGCAGGGCGTCCAGGCTCTTGTTGATGGCCATCCGCACGACATACGTCTTGAGCGACGCCTCACCACGGAACGAGGCCAGGGAGCGATGCAATTTGATGAACACCTCTTGCACCACATCATCGATTTCGGGGCATGGGCCCAACATCCCGGTTACCGTCCGGGACACCTCGTCGATGTAGGAATCCACGATACGACGGAACGCATGCTCATCCCCCTCGAGGGTGGCATCGATCCATTCCCGTTCCGTGATCCGGCTATCCACTGCGCGCACACCCCGTGCCTGTCTCGTGAAGAGGGGCAGAGGATACGAAAGCTGGGGCGCTATGAGGGCCTTTGCGTACAAGGATTCTCGGGAAAACCGACTCCAAGGGACCGTTACTGGGGCATGGTGCGGCGGCCGCGCTGACCCTGTCCCTGACCGGGTCCACGGCGGCGCTCTGCCTGGAAGGCATCATATTTTTCGAGCTGGTCGGACGACAGGACCGTGGCCAGCTGTTCGCGGGTAGCTTCGTTGAGCTCCTGCATCTTCTGGCGCATGCCGGCACGTGCCATCTGGTTGCCGCCACCCTGCATGGCCGACATGGTCTCCATCATCTTTTCCTGCTGGGACCACAGGATCTCCTTGACCTTCGGTGCCGAAGCATCATCGAGCGCCAAGGTAGTTTTGAGTTCTTCGAACTCAGTATCAAATCGGGCCTTGCGCTCTTCAGGCGTCATGCGCATGCCCTGGGCAAATGCGGGAGCCACGGCAAGCAGCAGCACGGCTGTCAGCGACAGCAACCGTGCGGCAATGCCGAGGCCACGGAGTGAAAACGGCGTCTTCATGGGATTTCGGAGTGAGGAGTCAAAGAAGCCGCCATGCGCCGGGGATGTGGTTCCGGCAAAATTCGACGGTCTTTCCCGTTAGACGCGATCAAATCGGTTACATTCCCACCCTGAATCGCACCAGAAGCACCCGGGAACGGGATTTCCGTGAACTGTTCGGGAAGGCGGACGCCGTCCGGGACCTCCCTTCGTGCCTGACCATTCGACCCGCGCAACCAACCCCTGATGCCGTGAACCGCGACTTCCGGATCTACAACACGCTGACCAATGCCCCCGAGGTGTTGGCGCCCCGCAATCCCGGTCATCTCACGTTCTACTCGTGTGGGCCCACGGTGTACTCGTACGCCCACATCGGCAACTTCCGCTCATTCCTGACGGCGGACCTGATCCTGCGCACCAGTCAGGCCATCGGCTGGGACGTGACCTACGCGACGAATATTACCGACGTCGGCCACCTTACCGAGGACGACCTAACGGACCCGTCCGGAGAGGATCGCATGGTGAAGGCCCTTCGCTCGAAAGAAGGCGAAGCGTTCGTCAACATCTGGGATCTGGCGCGTCATTACACCGAAACCCTGGTAGCGGACTGGCACCGGTTGAACCTTCGCGAACCCACCGTTCGCCCCCGCGCCACCGAGCACATGCGCGAGCAGATTGCCGCCGTGCAGCAGCTGATGGACAAGGGGCACGCTTACGAAACCGAGAA
This sequence comes from Bacteroidota bacterium, assembly GCA_027620595.1. Taxonomy (GTDB): domain Bacteria; phylum Bacteroidota; class Rhodothermia; order Rhodothermales; family UBA10348; genus JAAZVD01. The sequence goes on from JAQCDI010000081.1 coordinate 8,060, forward strand.
AGGGGTCTACTTTTCGGTGACTTCGTTCCCCGCGTATGGCAAGCTTTCGGGCAACACCCTCGACGGGGAGCTCGAGCAGACCGTTCGGGATGTGGTGGTCGACGATGGCAAACGGGATCCGCGGGACTTTGCGCTCTGGAAGAAGGACGACAAGCACCTCATGCAGTGGTACAGTCCCTGGGGCTGGGGCTTTCCGGGCTGGCACATCGAATGCTCGGTCATGGCCATGAGCTACCTGGGCGAGCAGATCGACCTGCACGCCGGCGGCGAAGACCTGATTTTCCCCCATCATGAATGCGAAATCGCCCAGTCGGAATCCCTGACCGGAAAGCCCTTTGCCAAGGTCTGGGCCCACACGCGTTTCCTGCAGGTCGAAGGGGAAAAGATGTCCAAGCGCCTGGGCAACTTCTTTACGGTGCGGGACCTGGTGGCGCCCGAAGAGGATGGCGGCAAGGGGATCGACCCCCTCGCGGTACGGATGACCCTCATTTCCGGGCATTACCGCAAGCCGTTCAATTTCACCATGAAGACCCTGGCCGGGAATGTCCGCCACCGCGAACGCCTGGAAGAAGTCATGGCGCTGGTGGGTCATCCGAAGGACGGCGTGGGAGACTACGAGGGAGATACCGGCACGATCCTGGGCTCCATGTTTGAGAAGGCGCTGGAAGCCCTCCTCGACGACCTGAACACCCCGGTGGCCCTGGCGCAGCTTTTCGGCGGCACCAAGGTCATCCTGGGCAAGGGCGCTTCGCTCGACGACACGGCGCGCGCGGCGGCGCGGCGCTGGCTCCACGACATGAATGCGCTGCTCGGCGTGATCTATTACGACGATGCGCCCGAGGCCGTTGAAACGGCCGACCCGCTGGCGGCTACGGTCGAACCCCTGATCGCCGAGCGCGCCGCCGCGCGCGCCGCCGGCAACTGGGGGCGGGCCGACGAGATCCGCGACGAACTGTTGACCCTTGGCATCG
>JAQCDI010000082.1 GCA_027620595.1 Bacteroidota bacterium
GCGTGGGCGACCTGACCCTTGACCAGGCCGGGGACGTCTTCCAGAACATCGGAATCCGTGTTTTCTGGGCCATGGTCCTGATGGTCCTGGTCTACCTGGTCAACAAGGCGCTGGTGTGGCTCCTGGACCGACTGGCCGAGCGCAGCGCCGAACGACGCCTCTTCTACAAGCGACTGGTGCCGCTGGTACGCATCCTGGTCTGGAGCATCGGCCTCTATGTGGTGATCAGGTTCGTTTTCCAGGTCAATGCCCAGAGCCTTGTGGCTGCGACGGCTGCCATCGGCGTGGCGGTGGGCTTTGCCGCGCAGGACCTGCTCAAGAACATCTTCGGTGGGCTCGTCATCATTTCCGATCGCCCGTTCCAGGTGGGCGACAAGATCTCGGTGGCCGGCACCTACGGCGAAGTGGCCTCGATCGGCCTGCGTTCGACGCGCATCATCACCCCCGACGACAACCTGGTCAGCGTCCCCAACGCCCAGGTCGTGGATTCCCAGGTGGCCAATGCCAACGCCGGCGCCCTGGATTGCCAGGTGGTCACGAGCCTCTATCTGCCGGGTTGGGTGGACGAGCGCCTGGCCAGACGATTGGCCTATGAGGCAGCAGCCTCCTCGAAATTCGTGTATCGCAGGAAACCCATCGTGGTCCTGGTCAAGGATGAGTTCGACAAGGTTTTCCTGACCCACTTGATGGTGAAAGCCTACGTGATAGATACCCGGTACGAATTCCTTTTGATGACGGATATCACAGAACGCTGCCGGGAAGCCTTCCGAGAACATGGTCTGCTCACCCGGGAGGACGGCCTTTCGGTCCTGCTTCGCGGGGGGGTGGCCCATGACTAGGCTCCATCAGGAACTCGAGGCCCTGCGGCAGGCCACCGGACAGCTCGCTGCGGCGTTCGCCGAGAGGGTGTCCCGAGAGGCGCTCAAACCCCTGCAACAGGGTGTTGCACAGCTGGTTGCCGCCCTTCCGCCGCTGACCGAAGGCCCATTGCCACTGGATCAGGTGCAGGCGCTGCGCTCGGTGCTAGAAAAGGAATTCCTGCCCGCTTACGAGCGCATGCTGGCCACTTCCACCCTGCCTGGCAGACTCGGCACAGCCTTCCGCTCCTGGATGCAGGACATGGATCGTGCCTTGGATGCGTGCAGTGAAGCGGTGCAGGACGACGAGCCGGCAGTCCTCTACGCCGCCTCCGACGCCGACGGCTGGTGGGTAGCTTCGCGCAAAGCTGCCGTCCGTCTGGGTCGTCAGGTCCGCAAGCCGGACGGAACGCCCATCCGACAGGTACCGGTGCGGGACCTTGCCCTGGCCCTGCAGCGCGAGTGGCTGCCGATGCAGTTCGGTCGGATCATCGATGACGATCGACGACGTATTGTCCAATACCTCACCTCCCTTGAATATCGGGTGTCAGGGCTCGTCCACGCCGTGCTGGAGCGGGAGGCCCGTCTGCGCCTTTCCCTGGGCAACGGAGCGGACGATGAGGATGCGCATCAACGCGAAGAAACCACCGAGGCCGACGCACTCGCGTCCCTGCGGACCGTCCTGGATCAGGCTCCCCAGTCGCTGCGCTGCGAGGCCGTGGACGGCCATGCGCAGTGTACCGAGCAGGCCTGGATCCGCCTGCAGCGCGAAGTCGACAGGGCCGGGTCATTCCAGGCCGCCATTCCCTCGGTGTCCGATGAAACGTTCCAGCGGCGCCTGTCCCGCATCGAGGATGGTGCAGAGCGCTGGGCCCGTTGGCAGAACCGGCTCCGTCAGCGCGCGGACTTCTTCCTGTCGGTAATCCGTCTGCGGGACGCTTTCGATACCGTCATGCAGGAAGCCTCGGACGGGCTGCGAGCCCGGTTGCTGGGTCCGGTGCGGGACTGCACCGATGGTGCCACGGCATCCCTTGCCGTGGCCCTCGATTCGGTCGAGTCCCTGTTTACCCAGGAGGACGGAGGCAGCCTGTTTTCTGCCGACGCAACCCACCTCACGCAATGGGGTGAAAAAGCGGCACTCGATCTGGAAACAGACCTCGTGGGCCCTGTGCAGGAGCTTTCGCTCCTGACCCGCATCCAGGACGAACACACCACCTTCCTGACCTCCCTGCAGGCCCTGTGCCAGGAGCTTCCGGAAAGCTTCGAACTCCATCCCCTGCTGGTGGATACGGCGCCTGAACCGGATGCCGACCCGCGCGTGGTCCTCTTCCGGGATATCGTCCAGAACGGAATCGCCGAGATTACCAGGGACCGGCTCACCGAGCGCAGTACAGCAGCCCGGGACACCTTCCGCGAAGCGCTGGAGGAACTGGGAGATCTGGCGTCCATCGTCCGGTTCTCGTTCCAGTCGGCGGTTGAAGCCACCCAGGGAACCGGTCAGACCCGCGAGCACGAACGGGAGATGGTGATCGGAGGGCTCAGGCGCACCAACGACGCCGTCGGTGCCATCCGAAAGCGTATCGAGGAAGGCTCTGCACACCTCAGGGAGCTGTACCGGAACGAGGTGCTGCGATCATGGCTGCGTACCCAGGATCGTCTGCGCGTGGAGCATCAGGTCGGTGCCTACGTCCTCGACATGCGCAGCCGGCTGGACGCAGAAGCCCGGGAGGCGGGGAGACGACTGTTCCGCTGGGGTCGGCAGCTGAGATTCTGGACTGAAAAGATCCTGCGACGTGGACACTGGGAAGCCAAGGCCCTCATCGAGCGGGGAAAAGAAGCGGTGGGCTCGCCGTCGCAGACCCGCGCCTCGTTCTACGAAACCGCCCTGGGGCTCGCCGAACTCGATTCGGTCATGGAACACGTACCTCCGGTTTACCGGAAACTGTTCTCTTTCGGCCCCCTCTCCGACCCCGACTTGCTGATCGGGCGGACCGCGAGCCGCACATTCATCGAGCAGCACCTGCAGCAGTTCAAGATGGGAATGCCGCAGGCCGCCCTGCTGGTTGGAGGTCCATCGACAGGAAGGACAAGTCTCCTCAATGTGCTGAGCACCAAGGACTTGCGGGACCACGATGTCCGATGGATGCGCTTCTCGGAACGACCTTCATCAGCCCGTCAACTGTTGGCGATCCTGCGCTCGTCGCTGCAACTGGACCTGCCCGAAGCCGACTCCATACCCGAAGTAGCCAGGCTTTGGCTGGCCAGGGAAACACAGGGCGCCGCGCCGGTCTGCCTTGTCGAGAACTTGGAGCTCCTGATGCTCCGTGGCATCAGTGGGTACGCTCTGCTCGTGGACCTGCTTCAATTCATGTCCTTGACCGATTCGCGCATCATCTGGGTGGGTACCCTGTCCAGCTATGCCTGGCAGATCCTCCAGACCGCCAACCCCGACGCTGCTGCCCTCATCAACCCCCACCACCTGTCGGATCTGACGCGGGACGACCTGGAAAAACTCGTGATGGAGCGCCATCGCAAGAGCGGTGTCCCCCTCTATTTCGAAGAGCCCACCGACCTGTCGCCGCTGGTGCGCAGAAAACTCAACCGGGCGCGGTCCAAGGATCGCCGTCAAGCCATCCTGCGCGAGGCCTTTTTTGATCGGCTTTACACCCAGTTCGGTCAGAACATCCAGATGGCCCTCCTGCAATGGATCCGATCCATTTCCATGGGCGAGGAGGGAAAGCGGATGCACGTCACACCCACTCCGCCGCTGAACCTGTCCTTCTTCTCGGGCTTCAACCTTGATCAGGCCTTCGCCCTGAAAGCCCTGCTCGAGCACGGCTTCCTTTCGCCCGAGGATTACGCCGCCGTGGACTGTCTGACCAGGGACCGCGCCCTCACCCTGTTCGAGACGCTGGGCAACGCCCTGATCATCGAAGCCGCCGACAGGCACCAGGAGAACACGCAGTATCGGCACACCGCTGTCCGTGCCGACCTGCCGTATCGCATCCGGCCGCTGTTCACGCATGCCGTGGTGCGGTTGTTGCGCGAGCGCAACATCGTGCACTGAGACCCGCGGCAACGAGACGCCGCCTTCGAAACACCGCCTATCCGCCCTGCTCGAGGTACCAGTCGTACGTACGACGGATGCCCTCTTCCAGCCCGACGGAGGGGCGCCACCCCAGCGAGAAGAGACGAGTCACGTCTACGAGTTTGCGCGGCGTACCGTCCGGCTTGGTGGCATCGTAGACGATCTCATTGTCCGCGCCCACGACCCGCCGGATGGTCTCGGCCAGTTCCGCAATCGAGAGGTCATGACCCACTCCGGCGTTGATCAATCCATCCGGAGCAGCCTCGAAGAGCTCCTCCTCCGGCGTGCGCAGCACGTGCAGGATGGATGAGGCCAGGTCGTCCACGTACATGAACTCGCGCTTGGGCGTGCCGCTGCCCCAGAGGGTAACCGGCTTTCCGGAGCCCTTGGCTTCGTGGAATTTGCGGATCAACGCCGGCAGCACGTGCGAGGACTGCAGGTCAAAGTTGTCGCCGGGGCCGTACATGTTGGTGGGCATCATGGACACGAAGTCCACGCCGTGCTGCCGGCGCAGGGCCTCACACAGCTTGACGCCCGCGATCTTGGCAATGGCATACCACTGGTTCGTGGGCTCCAGCGGTCCGGTCAGCAGGTATTCCTCCTTGAGCGGCTGGGGGGCCAGCTTGGGATAGATGCACGTGCTCCCCAGGAATACGAGGCGCTTCACACCCGCGCTCCAGGCGCCGTGGATCAGGTTGTTCTGGATCTGGAGGTTGTCGAACAGGAAATCAGCCGGGTACCTGTCGTTGGCCAGGATCCCGCCAACCTTGGCGGCAGCCACGACCACGTAGGCCGGCTTCTCGCGGGCGTAGAATTCGTCCACCGCCGCGCCATCCAGCAGGTCCAGCTCCCGGCGCGAACGCAGGATCAGGTTCGAGAAGCCGGCGCGCTCCAGCGCGCGGACGACACCGGAACCGACCAGGCCCCGATGACCGGCCACGAAGATGGGAGCGTTGGAATCCGAAAGGTGCATGGGCTGCAAAAAAGGAAAACGGTTACTGGGCCCAAGTGGGCAGGACGCCGGGTTCGACCCCGAACACGAGCTGGACCAGAAAATAGACCATTACCGACATCAGGACGGTGAAAAGCAGGTTCATCCAGATCCCCGTCCGGGCCATCTGCGGAATGCTCACGAAGCCCGATCCATAGACGATGGCGTTGGGCGGTGTGGCCACCGGCAGCATGAACGCCGCACTGGCTGCCAGGGTGGCAGGAATCGTAAGCAGGAACGGGTTCTGGCCGATCCCGAGGGCCACCGAGGCCATCACGGGCAGGAAGGCGGCCGTGGTAGCTGTGTTTGAGGTGAGTTCGGTCAGGAAGATGACCAGCATGGTCACCGAAGCGATGATCAGCAGGACGGGCCAGTCGCTGATTCCCGAGATGAGCGTTCCCAGCCAGGAGGCCAGCCCTGTGTCGGCAATGGCCGCGGCCAGGGAAAGTCCGCCCCCGAAGAGCACCAGGATGCCCCAGGGCAGCCGCTTCGCATCATCCCAGGTCAGCAGGAACCGGGACTCCCACGTCCCGCCCGGTGTGGCGGTTGGAATGAGGAACAGGACGAGGGCCCCGAACAACGCGATCCCGGTGTCCGACAGGCCCGGCATCCAGTCCATGAGGAGGGGCCTTGTCATCCAGAGGAGGACAACGAACAGGAATACCCGGAACACCCACTTCTCATCCCGGCTCGCCGACCCCATGTCGGCCAACTGCCGGTGGATGAGGTCATCCAGCCCCTCGATCGGCGCATGCCCCAGATGGAACAGCCGACGGGTGAGCAGCCACCACGTCAGGGGCAGTCCAACGGCCACAAGGGGCACGCCCACGCCCATCCACTGCACGAACCCGATCTGGATGCCGTAGGTCTCCTGCATGAATCCGGCCACCAGGGCGTTGGGCACGGTACCGATCAGCGTCCCGAGCCCGCCGATGGTGCACGAATAGGCAATCGCCAGCATCAAAGCCGGTCCCAGGTTGGCCACCCCTTCCTCGCGCTGCTCCCGGGCCAGGGCAATGACCGACAACCCGATGGGCAGCATCATCATCGTCGTGGCCGTGTTCGTGACCCACATGCTCAGGAGGGCGCCCGAGAGCATGAATCCGCCGATGATGGCGTCCGGACGCGTGCCCACGCGCCGAAGCAGGCCGAGGGCAATCCGCTTGTGCAAACCCGTTTTCTCCATGCCGATGGCCAGGATGAATCCGCCCATGAACAGGTAGATCAACGGGTTGGCATACGGCTCGGCGGCATCGCGGATGGACGAAATACCCAGCACGGGAAACAGCACCAGCGGCAGGAGCGACGTGATGGGAATCGGCACGGCCTCGCTCATCCACCAGATGGCCATCCAGAGGCCCACGCCGGCGGTCATCCAGGCTTCGGGGCCAAGCCCCTCGGGCGCCGGAAGGACCCAGGTCAGCAGGAACAGCAGGGGGCCGAACCAGGTCCCCCACCGCTCGCGCCGGAACGTAGCCTCGTTATGCCCGCCGCTTTCGATCATCCTGATAGCGACCGGGCGGTCTGTTCGATCAGGTTCCACGCCATGTCCACGTGCCGCTGCTGCTGATCCCGTCCGCCGATGGACACCCGGATCGTGAAGCGGCCGCGCAGTTTGGCATGGCTCAGATACAGGCGACCCGTGTCATTTACCGCGTGCAGGAGCCGCTCGGTGAAGGCGTCCCCACGGCGGTGGGTCAGGCAGACAAGGTTGAGGTTGCGCGGCACGACCAGATCGAAGTCCCTGTGCGCCTTGACCTTGGCCTCAAAGGACTCCGCCAGTCTGACATGCTCCCGGACGTGGTGGCGCAGGCCCTCCGCGCCGTAATGCCGCAGGACGAACCACAGTTTGAGCGCTCGGAAACGGCGCCCCAGGGGGATCTGCCAGTCCCGGTAGTCGATGGCCGCTCCGCTTTCGTGCTCGGCCGTTCGCAGGTATTCAGGCAGGATGCTCAGCGCGTCGAGCAATGCCTTGCGGTCGCGGACCCAGAAGGCGTTGCAATCGAAGTTGGTGAACATCCACTTGTGCGGATTGAAGCAGTATGAGTCTGCTTCCTCCAGCCCGTCATGGATCCAGCGGAATTCCGGGCACAGGGCCGCGGTGCCTGCCATGGCGGCATCCACGTGCACCCAGCACCCGTCCGCTACACGCACCACCTCCCTGACAGGGTCAACGGCCATGGAGGCGGTCGTTCCCACGGCGGCGCAAACAAAGAAGGGTGTCAGGCCGGCGGCGCGGTCCGCGCGGATCGCGGCCTGGAGCGCAGCGGCGTCAATACGCATGTGCCCATCCGTCGGAATGAGCCGCATCCGCTCGTCCCCGATGCCCGCTATCCGCGCGGCCTTCTGGATGGACGAGTGCGCCTGATCGGACGTGTAGGCCACCAACGAACCCGGCACCCCCGAACGGTTGCCCTCGCCGCCGGTCACACGTTCGCGCGCGGCCAGCAGGGCGCAGAGCGTGGCGCTCGAGGCCGTGTCCTGGATCACACCGTTGCTTTTCCACGCGGCCGGAAGATCCAGCAGATCCACCAACCATTCCATGACGTGCGTCTCGAGCTCCGTGGCGGCCGGGCTGGTCTTCCAGACCATGCCTTGCTGGCCCATCCCGGCCGCCATCATTTCGCCCAGGATGGACGGAAACGAGACGTTCGAGGGGAAATAGGCCATGAAATTCGGACTCTGCCAGTGCGTCAGGCCCGGCATGATGAGCCGGTCCACATCGGCCAGGATGTGCTCAAAGGCCTCGCCCTGCTCGGGTGGATGCTCTGGCAGACCGGCCCGGATCTCTCCCGGCTCGATGCCCGGCAACACGGGCTTGCTCTCCACCCACTCATAGTAGTCGGCAATCCAGTCCACGACCTGCCTGCCGTAGGCCCGGAATTCATCCGGTGTCATGTGGTAGTCGGTCTTGCGGCTCACACCGTCACCTCCGCCGGTTCGGCCTCGATCAGCGCACCATCCCCGCCTTCCTGGGCGCGCAGCATGGCGCGGTAGAGCAGCTCGGCCGGATGGATGGCCTTGCGGCCCGTGCCCTCGGCAATCTGCTGACGGCACGACACACCCGGCGCCACGACCGTTGCGTGACGCGGCGTCTCGCGCACGGCCGGGAATAGGCGCTGCCTGCCGATCTGCATGGAAAGCTCGTAGTGCTCCTTCTCGAAACCGAAGGAGCCCGCCATCCCGCAGCAACCCGAATCCACCTCGTTGACGCTGCAGCCGTCGATGAGCTTGATGGCGGCATGCGTGCCACCCGTACCGACCGCCGCCTTCTGGTGGCAGTGCCCGTGCAGCAGGACCTCATTGTACCCGGTCATGGCCGGCAGCACCGAAGGATCGAGCGAGGCCACGAACTGGTCGAACAGGATGGTCTTTTCGGCCACGATCGGGACGCGGGGGTCGCCCGGCAGGAGGCGGTGGTATTCGTCATCGAACGACAGCACGCAGCTCGGCTCGAGCCCGATGATGGGCAGGCCTTCCTTGGCCAGCGGCACGAGCCGGTCGAGCGTCTGCGACGCCTGTCGACGGGCCAGGTCCACGAGCCCCTTCGAGATCGCGGGTCGCCCGCAACAGCCATGACCGGGCAGCACCACTTCGAACCCACACGCCTCCAGGAACAGCGTGGCGCAGCGCGTCACGTCCGGATAGTGGTACGTGTTGAAGGTGTCGTTGAAGAGCACGACCCGCGGCCGGCCCTTGACGGCAGTCCGGCCGCGACGGCGGAACCAGCGGGTGAACGGTTCGCGCGCAAATGGGGGCAACGTTCGCCTCGACGAGACGCCAAGGACCGATTCGATGAGCGAGCGCATACCGGCCTTGGCGGCCACCTTGTTGACCAATGGGGCGGTCCATCCGGACAGCAGCCGGGCCTGCGTGGCGGCGCGGGCAAAGAAACGCGACCGGAGCGGTGTACCGTTGGCGCGGTGGTAACGATCCAGGAATTCGACCTTGATCGTGGCCATGTCCACCGAGGAAGGACACTCCGAGGCACACGCCTTGCATTGCAGGCACAGGTCCATCGTTTCGTAGAGCCGCTCCCCCGTCAGCAGTTCGGGATCGACCCGCCCCGAAAGCACATTGCGCTTAGCATTG
>JAQCDI010000083.1 GCA_027620595.1 Bacteroidota bacterium
CGTCGCGCAGGTGGACACGCGTGGCCTCGTCTGCCGCGAGGCTGATATTGCGGTTCGCCCGATTCCGGATGGATTCCAGTTGCCAACGCGCGGCAGCCGGAATGTCCGACAGCGGGACGTTGACCCCCGTTCCGTAGAAGAACCCGAGGGAGGCGTTGACCGTGGTCTCGCCTTTGAGCAGGTTCTCCAGGACCGAGAGATGACCGCGCTGCAGGTTGCGGCGATAGGTGTCGACGGCCGGCCTGGACGCGCCAAGCTCCGACCATACCGAGTTGGTCAGATCGGTCATGTAGTCGGCCATTGGCCAGGCACCTTCCCCGTCAATGGCATCTGCCTCGATCATGCGTTGCAGGCGGGCCGGGTGCAGCATGCTGCCCAGAATGCTCGACTGCATTCCGCGGATGCGTTCCACCGCTCCGGCGGGCTGGATGCGGCGAAGGATATCGGCATCGAGCAGCCAGTCCGGCGTCTGCAACACGTTGTCTCCCAGGAAGGCGAGCGCAGCCTGCTGCCGCTCGGCCGGGACGGGGGTGTAGACCATGCCGGGCTGATCGGACGCTTTCGGATTCTCGTAAATGCCGCCGATCACAGTGACCACGTGGTTCATGTAGCGGCTCCACTGGCCGAGCAGTTCGCCGTAGATCTCGTCCAGGTCGGTATATCCCTTGCCATCCGTGCTGGTCCAGTCCACGAGGTTCGGCACGACGCGCTTCAGGTTGGCCACCGCGTATCCGCTGGCCCGCACGCGATCGTCGCCCATGTCCTCGGTCTGCGCATCCGGATTGTAGTGGGTGCTGCTGGCAAAGCGGAAGCGACGATCGTCCGCATGCGCTTCGATGAGCGCGTCGAGATAGGGCTTCTCGTCCGCTGGGGTCTGCGCGTCGGGATACCAGCGATAGCCCCACTCAATCGAATAGCGGTCATACGGACCCACTTTACGGACGAACCGCGTCACCCCGTCGCCCGGCTGGGCGATGTAGTTCTGTCGGGTGTAATCCATGATGGTCGGCGCTACGCCGTATTCCGACGTGAACGTGGGGGAGCGGAGCGAGTCTACCGGGAAGGAGGACGAGGCAATCATGTTGTGGGGCAAGCCCAGGGCATGGCCGATCTCGTGGGCTATGACCTGGCGCATCGTCTCACCGATGAGTTCGTCGTCGATCATCAGGGAGCGCGCCTGCGGATTGGCCGCTCCGGTTTCGATCATCAGCCGGTTACGGTAGGAGCGGATGTGGTTGTGGTACCAGATGATGTCCGACTCGATGATCTCGCCCGATCGGGGGTCGGAAACGCTGGGGCCGGTGGCGTTGCGTGTGGTATTGGCCACATATCGCATCGTGGAGTAGCGCGCATCCTCTGGATCCCAGTCGGGGTCTTCTTCAGGGGTCGGGGCTTCCTTGGCGATGATGGCATTCTTGAAGCCGGCCGCTTCGAACACCCACTGCCAGTCCTCGATGCCCTGCAGGAAGTAAGGGCGCCACTTGGCCGGTGTGGCCGGGTCGAGGTAATAGACGATGGGTTTGATCGGCTCGACCAGTTCGCCCCGGGCGTAGGCCTCGGGATCGGACGGTTCAAGGCGCCAACGACGGATGTAGGAGATTTCGTCCGCTTTCTGCTGCTCCGATCCGAAATCGATCTGGCGAACCGTGAAATACCCGACCCGCGGATCCTCCAGGCGTGGCATCATGGGCTCTTTCGAGAGCAGGATCATGGACTGGAACATCTGCATGCTGATCGTTCCGGTCCATGACTCGCTCGGCGGCTCACCGGCATCAAAAGTGAGCGTGTGTTTCACGTTGACGTTGATCGGGAAGCTCTTTACTTCGTCGATGAACGTGCGCTCGGGATCGAGCCGCCGCACGCGGAACCGGGTCCGCATGCCCTGGTCCAGACCCGACATGGCCGGTACGTCCGAAGAAAACAGATCTGTCACTTCGATCAGGACGCCGGTCGAATCCGGATTGGTGGCCTCGATGTCGAAGGCAGCGATGATGGGCTGGAAGTTGTTGTTGCGCACCGATATGGCCACGGGAAGGGAATCGGCGGCCACGTTTGAATAGGCCTGAGAACGAAGCAGGACCTTCTTGCCCTGCCGTTCCCAGCGGATGACATTCTCGCCTACCTTCGAGCCCGCATTCATGAACCCGCTGATGTCGGCCGGGATCTTGGAGATCCGTGAAATGAGCAGCATGTCCCGTCCGAAGAGGGAATCCGGGATCTCGAAATAGACCTTCTCCTCGTTGCGGTGGGTAGTAAAAAGCCCTTCGTCAGAGATGGTGTCCGCCGTGATGAACGACGACCAATCGTCGGTCTTCTTGGCCGGTTTGTCCGGTTTGTCGGCGGCAACGGCTGCCGGTTGCTCCGCCTGCCCGGCGGAACGAGTGGCCTGGCATCCGGCCGTTGTCATCATGAGGAGCAATGTCAGCAGAACAGTCAAGCGGTGGAGCATGGCTTCAGGGGTTGGATGGAGAATGGGCGGGCGAACCGGATTCCGACGCGGGGAGGGTTGGTGCCGAGCGGTCCAAGAGGAGGAAACGGAGCGCTGTAGCGCCTGCGAGGAGGGCCATGGCCGTTGGGACGGGCTGAACGCCGCTCAGTTGCACAGCCAGTCCGACAAGCATGACCCACGCCGAGATCCTCAGGTATCGGGAAAGGCCCTTCCATCGGGTCCACACGATGGCGGCAACCAGATGTGTGGGCAGCGCCCACAGCAGGTTCAGATTCCAGGCGGTGACCCAATGCAACGTGGCCACCCACATGAGCAGCAGGAACAGGCCCATGCCGCCGAAAAAGAAGAGCAGGGTGTGATCGAGGGGGCCGTGGCCCGATGCCCGCCGGGTTCGGACGGTGTAGACCAGGATCAACAGGGCCACGGCCCCGAACAGGAGGTCCACCCGGTCCGAGCCGGGCTCTGATTGCGTCCACTTCCGCTCCAGCAAGGTCCTCGTTTCCCTGACCAGCGGTTCGCCCGCCGGGGTGGAGGCGCTTTCGAGCACGTATTCCAGTTCGAGGGGCAGGAAGGCCCGGTCCTGGGCCGTCACCGGCCGGTCCATGCGGGCGCCGAACGCCAGGTCAATGCCGAGATCCAACCAGGCCTGATGGTGGACGAACCGATCCACCTGCTGGCGATACGTGGAATCTGCCGGTTCGCCCGCAAATCCTGTGGCTCCGGCGGCGACGAGGAGCTCAAGGATCCGGGTCGAGCAGTTGTCCCGTACGAAATCGTATGCGTAGGCCCGGTTGGCCGGCTCCATGTTCACCCGGAGCAGGTCCCACAGCGTCTGGGCCACAACGGGATCCAGGGTGAGCACCTGCTCTGATACGCCGCGTTCCTGCAGCGTGGCGCCACGCAGGAAACCGGACATGGGTTCCACGCTCAGCTCGTACTGCATGTCCCCGTAGGCAAACCGGGGGGTGAAGACAAAGAGATCGGGGTCGAAGGTGCCCCAGTTGAAGACGGCGTCGAACCCTCTTCCGGGGTCCAGGATGCGGAGGGCCGAGTGCCCCCAGAGGGAGTAGACGGGTGTGCCGGGGTCCACGGTAAGGACCGATACCCGTGCTTCCTGCGACAGGGAATCCGGCACCTGGGCCCTGGATGGCAGCACGGCCAGGATCAGGAGAACGGCCATCGCCGCTCCGGGTAGAAGGCGCCACCAGCCCGTCCGTGCCGATCCCATCCGATTTCCTGATTCGTGAATAGACGTCAACGCGCCGACCGTGTCTTTGCTGCCCTCCGCCGGGTCATTCCTGCGCCGGAGACCGAGCTGTCCTACCAGGATCCATGGCAATTGCTCGTGGCAGTGGTCCTCTCTGCCCAATGTACCGATGAGCGGGTCAACCAGGTAACCCCCCGGCTGTTCGAGCGGTTTCCCGATGCGGCCTCCATGGCAGGCGCCGAGGCTGCCGGCATCTTTCCCCTGATCCGCTCCATTTCCTACCCCAACAACAAGGCTTCCCATCTGGCGGGGGCTGCCCGGTTGGTCATGGAGGAGTTTGGTGGCCAGGTGCCCAGGACCGTCGAGGAATTGATCCGCCTTCCCGGCGTGGGTCGGAAAACCGCTCAGGTGGTGGTCTCCGTGGCCTTCGATGTACCTGCGCTGGCGGTGGACACGCACATTTTCCGTGTGGCCAACCGGTTGGGCCTCGTCGGTGAGGATGCCAAGACCCCCGACAAGGTGGAGCGTCAGCTCAAAAGGCTGCTCCCCGAGGAGGAATGGGGCGAGGCCCACCACCTGTTGATCCTGCACGGCCGATACACGTGTACCGCCCGCTCCCCGCAATGCGCTGGATGTGCGGCAGCGGCCGTTTGCCCTTGGAAAGAGGCGCTCGATCGGTTACCGCCCCCGCGGGAGGGACTTGACGCCCGCAAAGGACGGTACTTCTGCGCCACCCGACGTCACTATTTCGAGAATCCCGACCGGGTGACGGATCGCCAGGGCGTCGAACAGGTATCCTGTCCGCGATGCGGATCGATGAACGTATTCGACGCCCGGTCCGGGCGCTCGACAAAGCAAATCAAGGACTATCGCGTCTGACTCCCGTATGAAGAAGCACCTGTTGATGATCCTGGACGGCTACGGCCTGGCCGAGGACCCCTCCGTGAGCGCCATCGATGCGGCCCGCAAGCCGTTCCTGGACTCCCTGTTCTCGACCTATCCGCACGGGACCCTGGATGCCTCAGGATTGGCTGTGGGCCTGCCCGAGGGTCAGATGGGGAACTCCGAGGTGGGTCACATGAATCTGGGTGCCGGACGCGTGGTCTACCAGGACATCACGCGCATCGACAAGACCATCCAGGACCGTGAGTTCGATACCAATGCCGTACTGCGCTCGGGCATCGAGCAGGTGCGCCGCTCTGGAAAGACCCTCCACCTCATGGGCCTGCTCTCCGACGGCGGAGTACACTCGAGCCAGGCGCATCTCCACGCCCTGATCCGGTTGGCCGCCACCATGGGCCTTCGCGGAGGACAGGTGGTCGTGCATGCCTTCATGGACGGAAGGGACACTTCCCCCCACGGGGGTGCTGCCTACCTGGAAGATCTGGAATCCGTGCTCAATGGCACCGGTTGCGGGGTCATCGGGTCGGTGGTGGGCCGGTACTGGGCCATGGATCGGGACAACCGATGGCCCCGGATCGAAAAAGCCTACCGGCTGCTGACGGAAGGCAAGGGTGAACGCTACACCCGCGCGGTTGAAGCCATCCGGGCCAGCTATGCGGCCGGCGTCACGGACGAATTCGTTGAACCCTGCTGCATTGGCGATCCTGCATCCCATCGGATCACGGACGGGGACGTGGTCCTGTTCTTCAACTTCCGCGCCGACCGCGCACGGCAGATTTCCCGCGCCCTGACGGACCCGGCGTTCGACGGGTTCGACCGTACCATGCCCGCTAATCTGCACTACATCACGTTCACGCCCTACGACGAGTCCCTCGATTTTGAGATCGTCTTTCCGAAGGTGAACCTGACTGAGACGCTGGGAGAAGTGATTGCCCGGGCCGGAGGCCGTCAACTGCGTGCTGCCGAGACCGAGAAGTACCCGCATGTGACGTACTTCTTCTCGGGTGGGCGGGAGGACCCGTTCGAAGGGGAGGATCGCATCCTCGTGGCTTCTCCGAAAGTGGCCACCTACGACCTGCAGCCCGAAATGAGTGCGCCGGAGTTGGCTGAAAAGGTGGCTGCCGCCGTGCGCGACAACGACTACACCTTTGTCTGCATCAACTTCGCCAATCCCGACATGGTCGGGCACACCGGGGTCTTTGAGGCCGCCGTCAAGGCCATCGAAGCCGTGGACAAAGCCGCCAAGGTGGTCGTAGACGCGGCGCTCGCCAGCGGGTACAGCATCAATATCATTGCCGATCATGGCAATGCCGACCGCATGCGCAACCCCGACGGATCCCCGCACACGGCGCACACGACGGTGCCGGTGCCCCATCTGATCATCAAGGACGGATTCCAGGGGCCGGTCGGGCACGGGAAGCTCGGAGACGTAGCCCCAACAATCCTGCACATCCTGGGTATCGACCAGCCCCGGGCCATGACCGGCGCATCGGTCATCAAGCTCTGAACGCAGCGCTTCGATGATGCCGCCAGGTACGTTCCGCCAGGTCGCGTGTCGCCTGCAGGCGGACCGTGCCTAGCGGATGGTCAGTTCCAGCGGGAATCGCGCCTGCGCCTGGCCGTGGAAGGCCAACTCGCGCTGCAGGGTCAGCACCGTTGATGACGGACGGGAAGCGTGTCCCATCCAGGTGGACAGCATCCGTGAGGCCGCTGTGGTGGTCATGCCCAGTTGCTCCATGAAGGTGGGCGTTCCGGGATAGCTGACCAATGAGACGTTCTGCGGATCGAGCCCCGCGGCCTCAGCGGCCCGCTGCACGGCCAGGTCGAACCCACCAATCTCATCCACCAGCCCGTTGACAAACGCGTCTGCCCCCGTCCACACGCGTCCGCGGGCCAACTCGTGGGCCTCCTCGAGAGTCATGTTGCGGGCCCTGGCCACGCGGTCCAGGAATGCCTGGTAGGTAGTGTCGGTGAACCGCTCGAGCGAAGCCCGCTCGGCAGGTGTCCACGAGCGGAGGCCGGAGAACATGTCGGCGGAAGGGCCGCTTTCAATGGTATCGAAGGAAAGCCCGAGGCGATCCTCCAGCGGCGCACTCACGTTGAAGAACATGGAGAACACCCCGATCGAGCCCGTGAGGGTGGAGGACTCGGCGATGATGTGCTGTCCCCCCGTGGCAATCCAGTAGCCACCACTCGCAGCCATGTCGCCCATGGAAACAATGACCGGCATGGTCTCGGACGTGCGCTCCACCTCCCTGACCATGGCATCGGCGGCCGGTGCCAATCCTCCGGGGGAGTCGATGCGGATGACCATGGCCTTCACGCCCCGGCGCTCCCGCGCCGTGCGGATGGCCTTTACGATGGTGTCTGACCCCGCCATCCCGCCTGCGGCCAGGGGGCTCCCGGCGTCGGAGGATCCGGCCATGATGGTGCCATTGATGTGCACCACGGCAATCCGGTCTGTGCCGCCCGCCGGCCGGACCGTGCGCTGATACGAGGCCAGCGAGACGGTGGTCAGATCGGCATCCTCTGCCAGGTCGAGGGCCCTGCCGATCCGCGCCCGGACCTCATCCTCAAAGAGGAGCCCATCAATCAAGCCGGCGGCTTCGGCATCCATCGCCGAGAAAAGCACGTCGTTGTCCAACACGTTCTCTATCTGGTCCGCTGCCACACCGCGTGCCTGGGCCACCTGCTGAACGAAGAGGTTCTCCACGCCATCCACGATGGCTTGCAACTGCTCACGGTTGGGGTCGGAAAAATCCCGCCGCGTGTACGGTTCGACCGCACCTTTGTAATCCCCTGCCCGGATGATGATGGGCTCGACCCCCAATTTGTCGAACAGTCCGGCATAGAACATCGAGTTCAGGGAGAAGCCATTGAACTCAAAAATGGATTCCGGATCGAGGAAAATGCTGTCCGCTACCGAGGCCAGGTAATATTCCGACTCGCCCATATAGAAGTTGCGACCCGAGGCATAGACGGGTTTGCCGCTGGTCTTGAAGGCCTCGAGGGATCGACGGACGGCCTCCAGCGTGGCCCAGGACTCGGTCAGGTTGAACGGGCGGATCCAGAGGGCCTCGATCCGATCGTCCGTGGCCGCTTCGGCCAGCGCCCGCTCGAAGTCCTGCAGGTCGTAGGCCGGCTCATTGAGCAGAAGCTGGGAGAGAGGATCGCCCGACACCTGCTCGGGGATGGCACCAGAAAGGTCCACGGTCAACACCGAGCCCGGACGCACCGGGGGCTGGGCATCCCCGGCAGCGGCAATGGCCAACAGGAAAAGGAATCCGAAGAAGAAGAGGACGCCGAATGCCAAGAGGGCCCCGAGGGTCGAAGCCAGCAGGACTTTGAGGAACTTCATGGGTGTACGCAGCGATTCAAAGGAAGGGACCAACGCCGAGAGGGGAAGGACGTTCTCCGGATCGGCGGGTTGCGGATCCACGGGGCACGGCGGCCCTTTTCTGCTCCAATTCATTTCCCCCGTACTTCCCGCATGCTCGAAGCGCTGACTGATTTCACGATCCCCGTCCTGCACCCGATCGTGGTGCATTTTCCGGTGGCGCTCGGTCTCAGCGCGCTCCTGTCGGCCGGCGTCTGGCTCGTGCGCAACCAGGACGCGTGGTGGAAATCCACCCTGTTGTTGATTGGGCTGGCATTCCTGGGCGGTGTTCTGGCCCTCAGGACGGGCGAAGCCATGGAGGAACAGAGCGAGGGCGTGGCCATGGTGGACCGTTTCGTCCATCTGCACGAGGAACTGGCCGAGTGGTCCGTGTGGATCCTGGGCGCGGCATTCCTCGCCATGCTCGTGGCCCTCTGGATGGGTCGTCGGGATGTATCAAGCGCAGGCACACCCCTGCGCTGGCGTGCGGTGGTCTTCCTTGCCGTTTTGACGGCCGCCATTCTTCTCGGGCTGACCGGCCATGTCGGCGGCATCATGACCTGGGGCGTGCCTGTCTGAGGACTGGCCATTCCGGGGACGACAAGGGCGGCATGGGTTCGGGCGAACCGCGCACGCGGGTCTATTGCGGCTCCTGATGGTGATCATTTTTGTGGACGATTGTTTTCCGAGTGCCCTCGCTTTGGGGCAGGGAACGTCGACAAATCGGGCGACATCGTGCCACGCAGCCCATGGCACGCTTTTGTATAGGTGTTGGCCAGGGTCCGTTTCGCCCCCATCAACCAGAAACGGAAAGGTGACACCATGACAACACGCTTCGATTCTCTTTTACGACGATTCTTCGGACGCAGGGCCACCTTGGTGCCTGCCAAGGTGCCTGCCATGGTCCGATCGCTCGGCATTCTGGCCTTGACGGGTCTGACCGTCATGGCAATGTCACCAGACGTGGCCAACGCGCAACGTTCGAGCACCAGCCGGGGCTCAACGGAGCGCCAGGCCGAACGGGGTTCGTCCACGCGCTCGACCTCCAAGGGACGCTCCGGCGCCAA